>NZ_JBHUAD010000103.1:0-13668 GCF_042789955.1 Oerskovia sp. NPDC056781 | reverse complement strand
CGCACGAGGTGACCGGCCGCCGTCGTCGAGCCGCCGCAGGCGCTCGGCGTCAGACCGGCTCCAGGTACAGCGCACCGAGCGGCGGGACGCGCAGCGACACGGAGTGCGCCCGCCCCTTCCACGGGCGCGACTCGGCGTGCACCTCGCCGAGGTTCCCGACCCCGGAGCCGCCGTAGACCTCGGCGTCGGTGTTCAGGACCTCGCGCCACGCGCCGCCCTGGGGCAGCGCGAGCCGGTAGCCCTCGTGCGGGGTGCCCGCGAAGTTCACGACGACCGCGACCTGGTTGCCCGCGGCGTCACGCCGCAGGTACGCGACGACGTTGTGGTCCGCGTCCTCGGCGTCGAGCCACTCGAAGCCCGCAGGGTCGTGGTCGAGCGCCCACAGCGCGGGCGTGCGCCGGTAGAGCTCGTTGAGGTCCCGCACCTGGCGCTGCACGCCCGCCCTGCCCGGGTCGGCGAGGCCGGCCCAGTCGAGGCTCGCCGCCTCGTTCCACTCGGTGTGCTGGGCGATCTCGCAGCCCATGAACAGCAGCTGCTTGCCGGGGTGCGACCACTGGTAGGCCAGGAACGACCGGACCCCCGCGCGCTTCTGCCAGTCGTCGCCCGGCATCTTGCCGTACAGCGACCCCTTGCCGTGCACGACCTCGTCGTGGCTGATGGGCAGGACGAACTGCTCGGAGTACGCGTAGACCATCGAGAACGTGATCTCGTGGTGGTGGTAGCGCCGGTTGATGGGCTCCTCGGCGACGTAGCGCAGCGAGTCGTTCATCCAGCCCATGTTCCACTTGAGGCCGAACCCGAGGCCGCCCGCGTCCGTGGGGCGCGTGACGCCGGGCCAGGCCGTGGACTCCTCGGCGATCATCATGACGCCCGGCGTGCGCCGGTAGGCGGTCGCGTTGGTCTCCTGGAGGAAGGCGATGGCCTCGAGGTTCTCGCGCCCACCGTGGACGTTGGGGTGCCACTGGCCGGGGCCACGTGAGTAGTCGAGGTAGAGCATCGAGGCCACGGCGTCGACGCGCAGGGCGTCGACGTGGAACTCCTCGAACCAGTACGTCGCGTTGGCGACGAGGAAGTTGCGCACCTCGTTGCGGCCGAAGTCGAACACGTAGGTGCCCCAGTCGGGCTGCTCGCCGCGCAGGGGGTCGGGGTGCTCGTAGAGCGGCGTCCCGTCGAAGCGGGCGAGCGCCCACTCGTCCTTGGGGAAGTGGGCCGGGACCCAGTCGAGGATCACGCCGATCCCGGCGCGGTGCAGGGTGTCGACGAGGTACCGGAAGTCGTCGGGGTGCCCGAACCGTGCGGTGGGGGCGTAGTAGCTCGTGACCTGGTAGCCCCACGAGCCGCCGTAGGGGTGCTCGGCGACGGGCATGAGCTCGACGTGCGTGAACCCGGTCTCCAGCACGTAGGCCGTGAGCTGGTCGGCCAGCTCGCGGTAGCTCAGGCCCTGGCGCCACGAGCCCAGGTGCACCTCGTAGACGCTCACGGGACCCGCGTGCGGGTCGCGGGCGGCGCGCTCGGCGAGCCAGGCGTCGTCGGTCCACTCGTGCCCGGACGCGACGACGACGCTCGCGTTGGCGGGCGGCACCTGCGTGCCCTTGGCGAGGGGGTCGGCCTTCTGGAGCCAGGCGCCCCCGGCGGTGAGGATCTCGTACTTGTAGAGCGTCCCGGGCCCGATGCCGGGCACGAACAGCTCCCACACCCCCGTGTCGCCGAGCGACCGCATGGCGTGGGTGCTGCCCTGCCAGTGGTTGAAGTCGCCGATGACCCGTACCGCGCGGGCGTTGGGTGCCCAGACCGCGAACGCCGTGCCGCTCGTGGTCCCGGCCGCTCCGGGCTCGCCGAGGACGCTCGGGTAGACCTTCGGGTTGGCCCCCAGGACGGTCCACAGCTCCTCGTGGCGTCCCTCGCGGATCAGGTGCTGGTCCATCTCCCCGAGGCTCGGCAGGAACCGGTAGGGGTCGTCCTGGAGGGTCGTGGTCTCGCCGTAGCGCGAGCGGACGCGGTAGTCGGGTGCGTGCAGCACGGGTGGGGTCGAGGTGCCGGGCTCGGGCTCGTCGACGGCCGCGGGAACGACCGCGACCCAGATCCCGTCCTGCTCGTGCGTCGCGGCGAACTCGCCGTCCAGGGTCACGATCGCGACCTCGTCCGCGAGGGGACGCAGGACGCGCACCGTGGCGGCGCCCCCGGTCCGCCCGCCCGGGAGGGGCACCGCGGTCAGGTGCGGGCCGAGCACCGCGTGCGGACCGGCGGCCCTGCCCTGGGCGACGGCTGCGAGCGCGACCGGATCGGCCGGCACCACGGGGAGCGGTGGGAGGGAGCTGCTCGGAGGTGTCGATGACCCGGTCATGGCCCAACCTTTCCACGTCGCCGGGGTGCGTGCGTACTCCCCGCGCCGCGCGGGCGCGCGCTCACCCGGCGCTCATCTGCTCGCACCTGGCGTCGACGGTCCCGCCACGAGCTGGTTCGCGGTGCGCAGCACCCGGCGCGCGCCCAGCGCGGGCGCGTCGAGCGGCACGGGTGAGGCCACGGTGAACGTCGCGGACTCGCCGGGCAGGAGCGTGACGAGCTGGTCGTCGACGGTCGCGTCGGGGTGCACCTTGTCGGCGAGCAGGGCGACGTCGCGCACGAGCGTCCGGGCCGTCACGGTGACCTCGTACCGGCGGCCTCCTGCGGGCCCACGGTCCGCGGTGAACTCGCGGATCGAACCCGGCACGGGCGACGGTGCCTCGGCGTCCGAGGCGATCTCCCGCACCTCCACGTCCAGCCCGTCGTCGACCAGGGCGCTGTCGCGCGGTTCCGCGAAGAACCACAGCCCGCGCTCGTCGCCCAGGGTCGCGACGACCAGCTCGTCGCGCGCGCTCGCGGCCGTCGCGACGTCGTCGGGCAGCAGGAGGGTGCGCGTCTCGCGCGGCGCGAGCCCGACGGCGGTGCTCGCCTCCGCGAGGACCGTCCCGTCGTGGCGGACGCGCCGCTGGACGAGCGTCCCGCTCCACGGGTCGGGCGAGTCGTTGACGACGACCACCGCGAGCGCCGAGGGGCCGCCGGGGACGGGTGCGCCGCCGTCGGGTCGGCGGGGCTGGACCGTGACCAGGCGGTCGCGGTACGCGTGGGCGAGCGCGAACAGGGTGGGCTTGGCGCGGCCCGCGCCGTCGACCGCGGCCCACGACGTGACGGGCCAGCAGTCGTTGAGCTGCCACACGATCGCGCCCGCGCAGCGCGGGCTCCACGAGCGCATGTGCTCGATCCCGACCGTCATGGCGTTCGCCTGGTTGAGGGACATGGCCCAGTGCCAGTCGTCCATGTCGTCGGGCAGCGGGAAGTGGGGGAGCAGGCCGTCGGTCAGCTTGTCGTTGCCCTGCGCGGCCTTCTGGTGCACGAGCATCCCGGGGGACTCGGGCGTCAGCGGGTCGTCGGACAGGGCGTCGCGCAGCGTCGCCCACGTGGGCGGGCCCTGCCAGCCGAACTCGGCGACGAAGCGCGCGACGTGGTCGCGGTACACCTCGTAGCCCTTGCGGTTCCAGGCGTCCCAGACGTGCACCGAGCCGTGCGCGTCGAGGTTGGGGTGCAGGTCGGCCGTGCCCGACCACGGGCTGCCCGGCGTGTACGGGCGCCCCGGGTCGAGCTCGGCGAGCAGCGCGGGCAGCAGCTCGGTGTAGTAGCCCAGGCCCCAGGTGCGGCCCTGGAGGCGCGGCTGCCAGTCCCAGTCGTGGAAGCCCCACAGGTTCTCGTTGTTGCCGTTCCACAGCACGAGGCTCGGGTGCGGGGCCAGGCGCACGACGTTGTCGCGCACCTCGGCCTCGACCTCGCTGCGCAGCGGTTCCTCCTCGGCGTACGTCGAGCACGCGAAGAGGAAGTCCTGCCACGTGAGGATGCCGCGCTCGTCGCACAGGTCGTAGAAGTCGTCGGCCTCGAAGATCCCGCCGCCCCAGACCCGCAGGAGGTTGACGTTCGCCTGCTCGGCCTGGGCGATGCGCGCGGCGTACCGCTCGCGCGTCACGCGGTGGGGGAACGCGTCGTCGGGGATCCAGTTGGCGCCGCGCACGAACACGGGCTGGTCGTTGACGACGATCACGAAGGACGTGCCGGGCTCGCCGTCGTGCTCGTCGGGGAGCACGTCGAGGCGCACGGTGCGGAAGCCCACGCGGTGGCGCCGCACGTCGAGCGGCCCGACGGCGGCGCGCGGCTCGCGCTCCTCGGTCTCCTCGGGCGTCGGCTCGGTGGCCCCGGGGTCGGCGAGGAGCTCGACCGTGACCTCGTAGAGCGGCTGCTCGCCGAACCCGCGGGGCCACCAGCGGTGCACGCCCGGGAGGTCGACGTCGACGACCGTGGAGGCCTGCTCGGCCGGGACCCGGGCGGTCGTGACGAGCCCGCCGACGTGGACCGCGACGTCCAGCGGGCCGTCGACGCCGGGGGAGCGTTCGACGTCGACGTGGACCGCGAGGTGGCCGGGGACGGGAGAGCCGGGCGATGCGGGCGACTCGGCCGGGTGCGGCGCGTCGGCGGACGGGCTGGCGAGCGTCGCCACGGGGCGCACGGCCGCGAGCCTCGCGCCCGACCATGCCTCGAGCGCGAGGGGGCGCCAGATGCCCGACGTCGCGGTCTCCAGGCCCCAGTCCCAGCCGAAGCTGCACGCCATCTTGCGGATCGCGTTGAACGGGTGGGGGTTGGTGTGGGGGCGGTAGCCCATGGCCACGTTCTGGGCGGCGGCGTACGCGAGCGGCGAGGAGAAGCGCACGACGAGCTCGTTGGTTCCGGGGCGCAGGTGCTCGTCGACGGGCAGGCGGTAGGTGCGGTGCTGGTTGGCGGTCTCGGCGAGCAGGTGGCCGTTGAGGGTCACGGCCGCGACGGTGTCGAGGCCGTCGGCGACGAGGTCGTGGCGCTCGTGCCCGTCGGGGGCCCACTCGAACGTCGTGCGGTACTCCCAGTCGCAGCGGCCGATCCACGCGAGCACGTGCTCGTTGTCGTCGAGGTAGGGGTCGGGGACGATCCCGGCCGCGAGGAGGTCGGTGTGGACCGTGCCCGGCACGGCCGCGGGCACGGGGGTGTGCACCTGGTCGGCGAGGTGCGCCGGGACGGGTCCGGCGACGGCGCGCACGGTCCAGCCCGCGTGCAGCTCGCGGCGGGTCAGGCCCCGCGCGGCGGCGGTGGCGGCGCCCGGGGTCTGGTCGAGCGGAGATGTCAGCGCTGTCATCGTCGAGCGCGCAAGGTCTGCAGAGGCCGGGGCCGAGGTCACGGGGAAGCTCCAGAGAGGTGAGGGGTCGTCGTCGAACCGCGGCACCATCATGCCTGGTGACGACCGGTCTCCGGCGCAGCCGGCGGCCCGGCACGTCGCGCGACGGACGGCCGCGCGGCTACCGCCCGCCCAGCAGCCGGTCCACCGCGGTGAGCGGGATCGGCTCCCACGCCGGGCGGTTGCGCGACTCGTACACGACCTCGTACAGCGCCTTGTCCAGGACCAGGGCGCGCAGCAGCGCCTCGGTCGTGGAGACCGAGAGCCCCGCGGTCCCGTCGTCCTCGCCGATCTCGCGCCGGTACGCCTCGACGAACGCCGTGCGTGCGGTCGTCGTCCACCGGGGCGAGCGTGCGCCGCCGACGGCCGCCGCGTAGTCGAGCGAGCGCACGATCCCCGCGACGTCGCGCAGCGGCAGGTCCGGGCGGGTGCGCTCGGCCACGGGCCGCAGCGGCTCGCCCTCGAAGTCGAGGATCTTCCAGCCGTCGCCGAGCGCGTGCAGGGCCTGCCCCAGGTGCATGTCGCCGTGGATCGCCTGGAGCACGGGAGGTGCTGCCTCCTCGCGGGCCAGGCGCTCGGCCACGCCGTCGAGGAACACCTCGACCTGCGCGGCGCGTCGCCCGAGCGGGGCGGACGAGGCACAGGCCTCGCGTGCCCGACGGCGCAGGTCGCCCAGCAGCCAGCCGGCCTCGAGCGGTGGACCCGTGGGCAGGGCCTCGCGCAGCGCCCGGTGCATGCTCGCGAGCGTCCGGCCGAGGTCGGCCGCGAGGTCCGCGAACGACGAGTCCTGGGACGCGTAGGCGCACGCGAGCTCGAACCCGTCGCGCGCGTCCGTGACGAGCTCGCTCAGGACCGCGAGGTGCGCAGTCCTCGCGGGCCCCAGGGCGAGGGCGTCCGCCGGCACGTCGAGCGGTTCCCACGTCGCCTCGACCCAGCCGAGCGGGCGCGGGACGCCCGTCCATCCGACGCGGGCCAGCGCGTCGGGGACCACGACGTCCGGGTTCGGGCCGATCGCGATCGTCCGCAGGATCTTGAGGATCGACCCGCCCGCGACACCGGGGAGGATCACCGAGGAGTTCGACTGCTCGCCGCCGACCATGCGGGCTCCCGTCAGGTCGACCGGCCGGTGCCCGGTGGCGTCGTGCCTGTCGGGGTCGCTCGGGCTCGCGTCGTCCGCCTGCTCGAGCGCGCCGAGGAGGGCCACCCACAGATCGGGGTGCGTGGCGCCGTCGTGCACCGCGAGCGGGGCTGCGGAACCCTCGGAGCCGCTCGCCCCGCTCCCGCCCCGCGGCCCGTCCGGCCGCCGGGCGGGCTCCGGCACGAAGCCGACCAGGCCCGGGAGAGGCGCGCCGGCCGTGCCCGCAGCACCTGACCCGCGGACGTCAGCAGGCCGCGGGTCCGGGGACAGCCCGCCCGCGGGCGTCAGGACCAGCGGGACCTGGATCACCAGGTCCACCCCGTCGCCCACGATGCGCAGCAGGTGCAGCGTGCAGCGCTCGGTGAGCGCGAAGCTCATCCACGGCACGTGCCGCACCGCGAGGCCCTTGACGGGGTACCAGCGCTGCGCGGGCAGCCACGCGTCGAGAAGCCCGAGCAGCCGGTCGTCGGGGACCGGCACGCGCTGCGCCGACCCGAGCGGTCCTGGGCGCGACACGACGGGGGAGGACGAGACGGTCTTCGGCACCACGTCAGCTCCTTCTGCCGGGCAGGTCAGGGCGTCCTACGACACCGTGAGCCAGTAGAAGTCCCTCGAACCCCATGTCATCACGACGTCGCCGTCCTCGCCCACCGAGGGGAACGCGGCCCCGCCGAACACGTCGGTCAGGGTCGCGCCCGCGTGCTCGGGCAGGTGGATCGTGGCCGTGCGCGCGGTCGCCGACAGGTTCGCGACGCACAGGATCGTCTCGGCCGCGTTGCGGCGCAGGAACGCGAGGACCGACTCGTTGTCCGTGCTCAGCGTCACCTGCTCGCCGTCGCCGAACGCCGGGTGCAGCCTGCGCACCGCGAGCATGCCGTGGACCCAGTGCAGCAGCGACGTCGGCTGCGCGAGCTGGTTCTCCACGTTGACGTACCCGTAGTTGTGCACGAGCGACTGGATGGGCGGCAGGTACAGCTTGCCCGGGTCGGCGGTCGAGAAGCCCGCGTTGCGGTCCGGGGTCCACTGCATGGGCGTGCGGACCGCGTCCCGGTCCGGCAGCCAGATGTTGTCACCCATCCCGATCTCGTCGCCGTAGTACAGGCACGGGCTGCCCGGCAGCGACAGGAGCAGCGCGTGCGCGAGCTCGACCTCCTTGCGCGAGTTGTCGAGCAGCGGCGCCAGGCGGCGGCGGATACCGACGTTCGCGCGCATGCGCGGGTCCTGCGCGTACCACCCGTACATCGACGCGCGCTCCTCGGTCGAGACCATCTCGAGCGTCAGCTCGTCGTGGTTGCGCAGGAACGTGCTCCACTGCGCGCCCGCCGGGATGGGCGGGGTGTCGCGCAGGATGTCGACGATCTGGTTGGCCCGCTGGTCGCGGATCGCGTAGAAGATGCGCGGCATGACGGGGAAGTGGAAGCACATGTGGCACTCCGGCTCCTCCTCGGTGCCGAAGTAGTCCACGACCTCCGCGGGCCACTGGTTCGCCTCCGCGAGGATGATGCGGCCGGGGAACTCGGCGTCGACCATCTGGCGCACGCGGCGCAGGAACCGGTGCGTCTGGGGCAGGTTCTCGCAGTTGGTGCCCTCGGCCTCGAACAGGTACGGGACCGCGTCGAGGCGGAACCCGTCCACGCCCACCTGGAGCCAGAACCGCGTCACGTCGAGCATCGCGTCCGCGACGCGCGGGTTCTCGAAGTTGAGGTCCGGCTGGTGCGAGAAGAACCGGTGCCAGAAGTACTGGCGCCGGACCGGGTCGAACGTCCAGTTGCTCGTCTCGGTGTCCACGAAGATGATGCGCGCGTCCTCGTACCGGGTGTTGTCGTCGCTCCACACGTAGAAGTCGCCGTACGGCCCCTCGGGGTCGGCGCGCGACGCCTGGAACCACGGGTGCTGGTCGCTCGTGTGGTTCATGACCAGGTCGATCACGATCCGGATGCCGCGCGCGTGCGCCTCGGCGATGAGCTCCGTGAAGTCCGCCATCGAGCCGTACTGGCCCGCGATGGCCGTGTAGTCCGCGACGTCGTACCCGCCGTCCCGCAGCGGCGACGGGTAGAACGGGGGAAGCCACAGGGCGTCGATCCCGAGCCACTGGAGGTAGTCGAGGCGCTCGATCAGCCCGCGCAGGTCTCCCGAGCCGTCGCCCGAGGAGTCCGAGAACGCGCGGACCAGGACCTCGTAGAACACGGCCGTCTTGTACCAGGCAGGGTCCGCCGAGAGGCCCGAGCGCTGCGCCGAGGGGGCCGCTGGCTGGCGCCGCGGGGGCAGCGCGCCGACGGGCAGGGGTGCGGTCGTGGGCGCCACCGGGGCGGGCCCCGCCGCGGGGCCCGCGGCGCGTGCGGCCGGACCCGCGGCGCGTGCCGAGAACGGCGAGCTGCTCATGGTGTGCTCACGTGGATGACGTGCGCCACCTGCTCCTGCGGGACCAGCCTGACGTAGACGTCCTCGCCCCAGCCGTACGACGCCCCCGAGAGCAGGTCGTGCGCGACGAACTGCTGCTCGGGTGCCAGCCCCAGGGCGGCGAGGTCGAGGTGGACCATGGACTCCTGCGTGCCCCACGGGTCGAGGTTCACGACCACGACCACGGAGTCGGCCGGCAGGACCGTCCCGTCGGGCGACACCCGCTCGGGCAGGTGCCGCGAGAACGCGAGGACCTGGTCGTTGCTCGTGGGGTGGACCGTGAGGTTGCGCAGCTGGCGCAGCGCCGGGTGCTCGCGGCGCACCTCGTTGAGGCGCGTCAGGAGCGTCGAGATGCCGAGCTCCTCCGCGAGCGCCCAGTCACGCGGCCGGTACTCGTACTTCTCGTTGTCGATCTGCTCCTCGACGCCGGGGCGCGGCACGTTCTCGACGAGCTCGTAGCCCGAGTAGACGCCCCACGTGGGGGAGCCGAGCGCCGCGAGCACCGCGCGCACCGCGAACCCCGCGACACCGCCGTGCTGCAGGTACGGCGGCAGGATGTCGTGCGTCGTGGGCCAGAAGCTCGGGCGCATGTAGGACCCTGCGGGCCCCGAGACCTCGGTCAGGTACTCGGCGAGCTCGGTCTTCTCGTTGCGCCACGTGAAGTACGTGTACGACTGGTGGAACCCGATGCGCGCGAGCGTGTGCATCATCGCGGGCTTGGTGAACGCCTCCGACAGGAAGATCACCTCGGGGTTCGTCGCGCGGACCTCGGCCAGCAGCCACTCCCAGAACGGGAGGGGCTTGGTGTGCGGGTTGTCGACGCGAAACGCCGTGACGCCGCGCGCGATCCACACCCGCACGACGCGCAGCACCTCGGCGTAGATGCCCGCCGGGTCGTTGTCGAAGTTGAGCGGGTAGATGTCCTGGTACTTCTTGGGCGGGTTCTCGGCGTACGCGATCGAGCCGTCGACGCGCGTCGTGAACCACTCGGGGTGCTCGGTGACCCACGGGTGGTCGGGCGAGCACTGGAGCGCGAGGTCGAGCGCGACCTCCATGCCCAGGCGCCGGGCCTCCTTCACGAACGCCTTGAACGTGCGCTCGCTGCCGAGCTCGGGGTGGATCGCGTCGTGCCCGCCGTCCTTCGAGCCGATCGCGTAGGGCGACCCCGGGTCGCCCGGCAGCGCGGTCAGCGAGTTGTTGCGGCCCTTGCGGTGCGTGGTCCCGATGGGGTGCACGGGCGTCAGGTAGACCATGTCGAAGCCCATCGCGGCGATCGCGGGCAGGCGCCTGGCCGCGGTCGTGAACGTCCCGGACCGCCACGTCCCGTCCTTGAGGCGTCGCGCGCCCTCGGAGCGGGGGAACATCTCGTACCAGGCGCCGGCGAGCGCGAGCGGCCGGTCCACCCGCAGGGGATACGTGCCCGACGGCGTCACGTGGTCCCGCAGGGGAGTGCGGCCCAGGGCGTCGCGCACCTCGGGCGACAGGGCTGCCGCGAGCCGGGCCGGGGAGGGGCGCGACGGGTCCGCGAGGGCCGCGGCGCCGTCGTGCAGGGTCTTCGCGTCCGCCGGGCTCAGGCCCTCCAGGGCCGTGATGCGCTCGAAGAGCGCGACGCCCTCGGCGAGCATGAGCTCGACGTCGATGCCCGCCGCGACCTTGATCGCCGCGTCGTGCGCCCACGTGCCGTACGGGTCGGACCACGCCTCGACGCGGAACGACCACGCACCCGTGGCGTCGGGGGAGAGCGTCGCGCGGAACCGGTCGAGGCCGGGGGCCACGTCGACCATGCGCGCCCACGAGTGGTCCGTGCCGTCCGGGGCGACGAGCACCGCGGTCGCCGCGACCGCGTCGTGACCCTCGCGGAAGACCGTGGCCTCGACCGGGACGACCTCACCCACCACGGCCTTCGCGGGCCACCGGCCCCCCTCGACCACGGGGGACACCTCGACGACCGGGATGCGCCCGATCGGGGCCGGCGGGGCGATCGCAGGAGCGAGCGGCGGGACCGTCGCAGCGGCGGAGGACACGATCGAGGGGGCGGCCGGCACGGGCACCGGTGCGGGGGTCACGGGGGTCGCGGAGTTCTCAGGCACGAGCACAAGGTATCGAGCGCGGGCGAGGTGCGGCACCCGCTGGCCGGGTGTGGCGCGCAACCCGCGCCGCACGGCTGCCCGGCCGACGGGTGAAACAGCCCGAGGCCGACGAGAGCACGCGGTAGGCAAAGGGTGTACAGCGGCCCACAGTTGCGTACTGTCGGACCCGTGAGAGCGATCAGACGTTTCACCGTCCGCACCGTCCTGCCCGCCGAGCTGCACGACCTCGACGAGCTGTCCCTCAACCTGCGCTGGTCCTGGCACACGCCCTCGCGTGAGCTCTTCAGCACGATCGACCCGCAGCTGTGGGAGTCCGTGAAGCGCGACCCGGTGGCGCTCCTCGGCGCCCTCGGGCCGGACCGCCTCGCGGCGCTCGCAGCCGACCAGGAGTTCGTCGGCCGCGTCCGCGCGGCGGCAGCGGACCTCCACCGCTACCTCCAGGACCCGATGTGGTACCAGGAGCAGGCCGCGGGGGGCGAGGAGCTCCCGCAGACGATCGCCTACTTCTCCCCGGAGTACGGCATCACCTCGGTCCTGCCCCAGTACTCGGGCGGCCTCGGCATCCTCGCGGGCGACCACCTCAAGAGCGCCTCGGACCTGGGCGTGCCGATCGTCGGCGTCGGCCTGCTCTACGGCGCGGGCTACTTCCGCCAGTCCCTGACACGCGACGGCTGGCAGGTCGAGACCTACCCGCTGCTCGACCCCGACGGCCTGCCGCTGACGATCCTGCGCGAGGACGACGGCACGCCCGCGCGCGTCTCGATCGACCTGCCCGGCGGGCGCGTGCTGCACGCGCACGTGTGGGTCGCGGCGGTCGGACGCGTGCCGCTGCTGCTCCTCGACTCCAACGTCCCGGGCAACGACGAGGCCGCACGCAAGGTCACCGACCGCCTCTACGGCGGCGGCGGCGAGCACCGCCTCCAGCAGGAGCTCCTGCTGGGCGTCGGCGGCGTGCGCGCGCTGCGCCTGTGGTCGCGACTGACCGACGCGCCCGAGCCCGAGGTCTACCACACCAACGAGGGGCACGCCGGGTTCCTCGGCGTCGAGCGCATCCGCGAGCTCGTGACCGGTGCCGGGCTCACGTTCGACGCGGCGCTCGAGGCCGTGCGCGCCGCGACCGTGTTCACGACGCACACGCCGGTCCCCGCGGGCATCGACCGGTTCGGGCGGGACCTGATCGCGCAGTACTTCGGTGGCGACAACCAGATCCCCGGGATCGAGGTCGACCAGGTGCTCGCGCTCGGCGCCGAGGACTACGAGGGCGGCGACCCCACGGTCTTCAACATGGCCGTCATGGGACTGCGCCTGGGCGGCCGCGCCAACGGCGTGTCGCTCCTGCACGGCGAGGTCTCACGCGGCATGTTCAACGGCCTCTGGCCGGGCTTCGACGCGCGCGAGGTGCCCATCACCTCCGTGACGAACGGCGTCCACACGCCCACCTGGGTCGACCCGCGCCTCGCCGCGCTCGAGGCCGAGCGGCTCGGGCTCGACGAGCTCACGGCCGACACGGCGTCGTCGGGGTGGCTCGACCCCGCCGGGGTGAGCGACGAGGAGCTGTGGGGCATGCGCCGCGAGCTGCGCGGCCAGCTCGTCGACGAGGCCCGCAACCGGCTGCGCCGGTCCTGGCGTGAGCGCGGGGCCAGCCCGGCCGAGCTCGGCTGGGTCGACGAGGCGCTCTCGCCCGACGTCCTGACCATCGGGTTCGCGCGCCGCGTGCCGACGTACAAGCGCCTGACGCTCATGCTGCGCGACCCCGAGCGGCTGCGGTCGCTGCTGCTCGACCCCGAGCGGCCCGTCCAGCTCATCGTCGCCGGCAAGTCCCACCCCGCCGACGACCAGGGCAAGCGGCTCATACAGCAGCTCGTCCGGTTCACGGACGAGCACGACGTGCGCGGGCGCATCGTGTTCCTGCCGAACTACGACATCGGCATGGCGCAGTCGCTCTACCCGGGCTGCGACGTGTGGCTCAACAACCCGCTGCGCCCGCTCGAGGCCAGCGGCACGTCGGGCATGAAGTCCGCGCTCAACGGCGGCCTCAACCTGTCGATCCTCGACGGGTGGTGGGACGAGTGGTACGACGGCGAGAACGGTTGGGCCATCCCCACGGCCGACGGAGTCGAGGACAACGACCGCCGCGACGACCTCGAGGCCGCCGCGCTGTACGACCTCATCGAGACCCAGGTGGCGGCGCGGTTCTACGACCGTGACGAGCGGGGCGTGCCGGTCCGCTGGCTCCAGATGGTGCGGCACACGCTCGCGACCCTCGGCCCCAAGGTCCAGGCCACGCGCATGGTCGCGGACTACGTGCACCGCCTGTACGGGCCCGCCGCGGTCGCGGGGCGCACGCTCAACGGACCGGGCTTCGAGCCGGCGCGCGAGCTCGCGGCGTGGAAGCAGCACGTGCGCGGCGACTGGTCGCACGTGCGCGTCGACCACGTCGAGTCGAGCGGGATCCGCGAGGTGCCGCAGGTCGGCGACGTGCTGTCCGTCAAGGCCTACGTGTCCCTCGGCGACCTGCAGCCCGGCGACGTCGAGGTGCAGGTCGTCCACGGCCGTGTGACCGAGGCCGACGTGATCGAGTCGTTCACGGCGGAGCCTCTCGAGCTCGCCGACACGTACGAGGCGGGCCGGGCGGCGTTCGCCGGTTCCGTGCGTCTCGAGGCGTCGGGGCCGTTCGGGTACACCGTGCGGATCGTGCCCAGGCACGAGGGTCTGGCGAGCGTCGCCGAGCTCGGGCTGGTCGCGAACGCCTGACCCGCTGCGGGGCCGAGGTAGACCCGTGTGCGCGGGGTAGACCTCCCGGAGGTCTACCC
>NZ_JBHUAD010000102.1:0-13711 GCF_042789955.1 Oerskovia sp. NPDC056781 | reverse complement strand
CCTGTGATCCGGGGGCCGCTCCTCATTCCCCGGTGAGCACGGAGGCCAACCACGGGCCCAGCACCGGCAGCACAGCGTCCGGCTGCATGGCCCGGGTGTGGTCCAGACCGTCGAGCAGCCGCACGTCCCAGCCCGCGGCTCGCAGCTCGTCGGCGTGCGCGGCCAGCGCGCCACCGATGCTCACGTGCACCCCGCCCCACCTCTCCCCGTAGTCGATCTCGTCGGCCGACCCGGCGAACGCGAGGCGCGGGCAGGCCACCGCGGTCAGCGCCGCCCGGTCGTCGAACCCCTCGAGCGCCTCGTACAGCGTCACGAACTGGCGCGTCTGCCCCTCGCCGAGCGTCATGTCGAACGCGTCCCAGTCGAAGCCCTCCGGGTCCCGGGCCGTGGTCGCCGCGTCGTCCGTCGCCTGCGCACGCTCCTCCTGCCCGACGACGTCGCTCGCCTCGCGCTGCGCCGTCGGGCCGTCCGTCGGCTCGGTCGAGGGCGCTGCGGGTGCCTCGGTCGTCATGGCGTGCGTCGCGCGCGTGACCGCGAGCATGCCCGCGTACGGCCCACCCCGCGGAGGGAATCCGCCCATGACGAGCGCGCTCAGGCGCGTCGTGCGCAGCGCCAGCTGGAGGCCGCTCAGCGCGAGCCACGAGTACCCGTAGTACGCGAAGGTCTCGGCGCCTGCGGCGTCGGCGATCGCGAGCAGGTCGGCCGCGACGTTCTCCGGGCTCAGCGTGTCCGGGGCCGGGTGAGCCATGCGGTGCCCCTCGTAGTCGGCCGCGACCACGCAGAACGTGGGGGAGAGGGCGTCGACCAGGGCCCGGCCGAGCGCGGGGTCGACGCCCCACGTCCTGAGCTCGTCGGCCCGCGGCCCCGTGGCCGGTACCGGGTCGACCGGGAGCAGGACGGCGGGGCCCGTCCCCGTGACCTCGACGCGGATCGTGCCGCCGTCGTGGAGTGTCGCGGTGGCGTGGCGCGTTCCCGGGGAACCGTTCGACGTCATGGGAGCCACGCTATCGCGCACCCCCTGGCCGTCGCCGAGCCCGAAATGCCTGGATCCCCGCGCCCGGATGACGGAGGATCGAGGAACGCCCCATCGACCCCGAGGAGAACCCGTGCCTTCTGCCCCCGCCGCACCGTCGACCACCGAGCCTGAGACCCCCGTCGCACGGCTCGTGCGCAGCCCCCGCCTGTCCGACGTCGCCGAGTACGCCTACGCGACCGTCGTCCCGTCCGGTGCCCGTCTCGTCTACGCCGCGGGTGCGTGCCCGCTCGACGCCGACGGGGCGACCGTGGGCGTCGGGGACGTGCGGGCCCAGGCCGCGCAGACCATGACTAACCTGCGGGTCTCGCTCGAGGACGCGGGCGCGACCTTCGGGGACCTCGTCAAGACGACCGTGTACGTCGCCTCGACGTCCCAGGACGACCTCGTGGCAGCGTGGGAGGTCGTGCGCGACGCGCTGGCCCCGCACGACCCGCCGAGCACGCTGCTGGGCGTCGCCGCGCTCGGGTACGACGACCAGCTCGTCGAGGTCGAGGCGGTCGCGGCGATCCGCTGACCCCACCACGCGACGGCGCCCGGGCATACCGTGGGAGGCATGGACCTCCCACCTCAGACCCCCCTGAACCCGCTGACAGAGGACTGGACCCGGGCGCTCGCGGTCGTCGCCCACCCGGACGACATGGAGTTCGGCGCGGCCGCGGCGGTCGCGCGCTGGACCGGGCAGGGCAAGACCGTGGTCTACACCATGGTCACGAGCGGCGAGGCCGGGATCGACGGCCTCGCGCCCGGCGAGGCGCGCACCGTGCGCGAGGCCGAGCAGGTCGCCTCGGCCGCGATCGTGGGCGTGGACGAGGTCGAGTTCCTCGGCCTGCCCGACGGCGTGCTCGAGTACGGGCTGCCGCTGCGGTCGGCCGTGGCGGCGGCGATCAGGCGCCACCGTCCCGAGGTCGTCATCACGGGGAACTACCGCGAGACGTTCCCGGGCGGGATGCTCAACCAGGCCGACCACATCGCGACGGGCCGTGCCGTCGTCGACGCCGTGCGCGACGCGGGCAACCGCTGGGTCTTCCACGACCAGGTCGAGGCGGGCCTGGAGCCGTGGGGCGGCGTGCGGCAGGTCTGGGTCGCGGGTTCCCCGGACGCGGCCCACGGCGTCGACGTGACGGAGACGTTCGACGCGGGCGTGGCCTCGCTCAAGGCCCACGCCGCCTACATCGCCGGCCTCGGGTGGGAGCACTTCGACCCGGCCGAGTTCCTCGCGACCATGTCCCGGGCGGGCGGCGCCCGCATGGGTGTCGAGCACGCCACCGCGTTCGAGGTGCTCCGCATGGGCTGGGAGGACTAGCGCCGCGGCGGCACCCCGGCTGGTCGCGGGCCGTTTCGACAGGAGCGCCGCGGCCATCTGCCCTACCGTGTGGGAGGGGTACCCGCCCCGAGCCCGTCACGGGAAAGGGCAGTGCGATGAGCAACGCTGCGCAGGTCGATGGACAGGTCGGAGCCAAGGCCGGCGGGGTGCTCGCGGCCACGTGCATCTCCACCCTGGTGGTCAACGCGAACACGTCGGCGGTCAGCATCCTGCTCCCGGCGATCTCCGAGGACACCGGGACGTCCGTGACCACGCTGCAGTGGGCCGTGACGGGGTACTCGCTCGTCGGGGCGGCGGTCATCGTCACCTCGGGCTCGCTGGGCGACGTCTTCGGCCGTCGTCGGGTGTTCCAGCTCGGCCTGCTGCTGTTCGTCGTGTCGTGCGTGATGATCGCGCTGGCCGGGTCCGGGGGCATGGTCATCGCCGGTCGCGTGATCCAGGGCGCGGCGGGGGCGACGATCCTCGCGTGCGGCCTCAGTCTCCTGTCGGTCGCGAACGCGGGCGACGCACAGCTCCGTGCCGTCTCCCTGTGGGGCGCCGCGGCGGCCGTGGGAGCCGCGGCCGGTCCGCTGGTCGGCGGCGTGCTCGTCGACGTCACGGGGTGGCAGGGGCTGTTCTGGATCGACGCGGGGATCGCGGTCCTGTGCATGGTCCTGACGGCGCTGACGGTCGCCGAGTCGAGGGACCCCGACCGACCGAGGACGATCGACTACGCGGGCACCGTGCTCATCGCGCTGACGCTGACCCCGCTCATCCTGGGCGTGACCAAGAGCGGTGACTGGGGCTGGTTCTCGGTGGCCACGCTGGGGTGCTTCGCGGTCTGCGTCGGGGCGGCAGTCGCGTTCGTCGTCGTCGAGGGGCGGGTGGCCGTCCCGCTCGTGGACCTCGCCCTGCTGCGCAACCGGGTCCTGGTCGGTTCGACCGTCGCGATCCTCATCGGCGCGGGCACGATCAACGGCCTGATGTACCTCCTGAGCCTGTACTTCCAGGACCCCGCCACGCTGGGCTTCAGCCCGCTCCAGGCGGGGCTTGCGACGCTCCCGGCGACCGTGGGACTCGTGGTGATCGCCCCGCTCGTGCCGCGTCTCGCGGCGAAGATCGGCGGTCGGCAGACGATCGGCTTCGGCTTCGCCCTGACGACGGCCGGGTTCGTGATCGTGGGCCTCGTGAACGAGACCTGGGTGTACAGCGCGTTCCTGCTGCCGCTGGTCGCGATCGCGGTCGGCATGGGCCTGTCCAACGGCCCTGCGTCGGCCGCGGCCACGGCCGCGGTGCCCGAGAACCAGGTCGGCGGTGCCTCGGGGATCTCCAACATGGCCCGGTACGTCGGCGCTGCGGTCGCGACGGCGCTGGCCGCCACCATATACGGCAACGTGATCGCCAACCGGACCGCCGCAGGGGCAGCGCAGAGCGAGGCCCTGGCAGGGGGACTGGCGGCCGCCGCGTGGATGATGGCGATCTTCAGCTTCCTCGGCGTGCTCATGGCCTTCGTGATCGGCCGCCACCGCGCGACGAAGGGGACGCTCGACGATTCCGCGGCGGCGGCCGCGGCCGTGTCGTTCACGCTGCCGACCTCGGCGACGGCGGGACAGACCGGCTCGGACCGGGGCTGAGCGCTCCCTCCCCGGACGGTGCGGTTCACCCGATCTGGATGAGGTGCGGCCGGTTCCTCGGGCGGCACACTCGAACCAAGGCCTGACCGACGACGTCGACGGAGGCAGTGATGACCACGCAAGCACCCCCGCAGGACGCGCGATGAGCGCCGCGGACGTCCCCGCCGACCTTCCCGTCGACGGTGCCGCGGCGGTCCCGGCCGCCCGCACGCGCGCGACGAACACCCAGTGGATCTCCTGGGTCGCGCTGGCGATGATGACGACGAGCTCGGTCGCGAGCCTGCGCGCCGCGCCCACGATGGCCGTCTACGGCCTGGCCTGCGTGTTCCTCTACCTGCTGCCCGCGGTCGTCTTCCTACTGCCGACGTCGCTGGTCTCCGCGGAGCTCGCCTCCGGGTGGACAGGCGGCATCTACAAGTGGGTCTCCGAGGGCATCTCGAAGCCCATGGGCTTCCTCGCGGTGTGGTGCCAGTTCGCCATGACGATCTTCTACTACCCGAGCCTGCTCGGGTTCGTCGCGAGCACGCTCGCGTACGTCATCAATCCCGCGCTCGCCAGCAGCGGGGTGTGGACCGCGGCCGTGATCATCGTCGTCTACTGGTCCGGCGTCTGGGTCTCCTCGCGCGGCACCAAGGGCGTCGCAGGTCTCGCGAGCGGGGGGCTCATCATCGGGACCCTGATCCCTGGTGTCGTGCTCGTGACCCTCGGCGTCGTGTTCCTCGGTCAGGGGAACGAGTCCGCGGCGCCCATGACGGCCGACAACCTGCTGCCGGCCTGGGCCGGGCTCTCGAGCCTCGTCCTCATCGTCAACAACTTCCTGTCCTACTCCGGCATGGAGATGAACGCGGTCCACGTGTCGTCGCTGAAGAACCCCGGGAAGCAGTTCCCGAAGTCGATGTTCCTCGCGATGGGCATGGTGCTGGCGATCTTCATCCTTCCCGCGCTGGCCATCAGCTGGATCGTGCCCGCCGAGGAGCTCTCGCTCACGGCCGGCGTGATGCAGGCCTTCGACGCGGTCTTCGCCAACTTCGGGTGGCAGTGGCTGACGCCGATCGTGGGCATCATGCTCGTCACGGCCTCGCTCGGTGGCATGCTCACGTGGCTCGCCGGCCCGTCCAAGGGCCTGCTGCTCATCTCCCGGCAGGAGGGGTACCTCCCACCGTTCCTGCAGCGGCTCAACAAGAACGGGGTCCAGCAGAACATCCTGGTCGTCCAGGGCATCGTGACCACGGTGATCGGCCTGGCCTACGCACTGATCCCCGACGTCTCGAGCGCGTACTGGATCTTCTCGGTCATCACGACGCAGGTGTACCTGATCATGTACCTGCTGATGTTCGTGGCGGCGATCAACCTGCGCCGCCGCCAGCCCGACCACCCGCGCGGCTTCCGGGCCCCAATGCTCGTGAGCCTGTGCGGCGTGGGCTTCGCAGCCTCGCTGGCGGCTCTGCTGGTCGGGTTCGTCCCACCGTCGCAGTTCTCCTCGGGCAGCCCGCTGGTCTACTTCCTCGTCGTCGGTGGCGGGGCCCTCGGCCTGGGCCTGTTCGTGCCGTTCCTGTTCTACCGGTTCCGCAAGCCGACCTGGAAGCAGGCCGAGTCGACGGAGGTGGCCTCATGAGCACGCCGGAGGAGAGCCAGCCGCGGCACGAGCGCCGGTGGATCTACGTCGGCGCCTGCGTGATCCTCGTCGCGATGGTCGTGTGGGGGATCCTCGCGTTCACTACTGTCAGGGAGTCGGCGCGTGCGTCGGAGAAGGCGGACGAGCTCATCGCGGCGCTCGAGGACGCCGGGGTGCGCACTCCCGACAAGGACCAGGTCGTGCGCGTCCTCGGCGACGACGGCGGCGCGACCTGCGCGAACCCCAACGAGGCGCTCAGCCGGGCGACCCTGCTCGCGCAGCTCGCGAACGGTGCGACCGGACCAGGCGCCCGGCCGGTCGTCGCGGACAGCCGCGTGGTCCAGGGGCAGCTGCTCATCATCGAGGTCTACTGCCCCGAGGAGCTGGACGAGTTCCGGTCGTTCGTGGAGGACCTCAAGACCGCCGACGTGGCGGGGTGAGGCCGTGACCGCCATGGCGGTCACGCTCGACGGCTGGTCCTCCTCAGCCACCCAGCAGCAACCCGTCAGCGTCCCAGCCGTGGCGCGCTCGGGCGCATACACTCGGGCGATGAGTCTTCTCGCTGCTGAGCACGCGCTCCAGGCCGCCCAGCGTGCGGGCGACGTCGACGCGCTGGACGCGCTGCTGCATCCTCGGTGCGTGGGCGTCGGCCCCGACGGGTCGGTGTTCTCCAAGGACGACGACCTGGAGAACTACCGCTCGGGTGCGCTGCGGATCACCCGCCTGGAGGAGGAGTCGCTCGACGTCCGGGAGGACGCCGTGAGCGGGGTGACCAGGCTGGTCGCCGCCGTGGAGGCGATCCAGGGTGACGTCGCAGTCTCCGCGCGGTTGGTCTACACCCGCCTCTGGGTGCGAACGGACGAGCGCTGGCTGGTGCTGGCCGCCACGCTCGCCCCGGCCGCCGAGCCCGCCTCGCCGGACGTGGGCGGAACGCCCTAGGGCTGGGCGCTCTGAGCGCCCCACAGATCGTCGTCAGTCGGCGCGTCCCGCACGACGGCGTCCTGCGCCCCGGCCCCACCCGCCACGACAGGCTCCCCGCCCAGCCACCGCGCCTGCTCGGCCGCGACGATCGTCTGCGCGAGCCGGGCCTCCGACACGTCGACCGCGCCCGGCAGCGCGTCGGCCAGGACGCTGCGCCGCGCGTAGGCGTCGAACAGCCGGGCCTTGGTGCCGAGGATCTCGACCATGCGCTCGTCGACCGTGTCAGCGACGAGCAGCCGGTGGACCTGCACGGTGCGCACCTGGCCCATGCGGTGGGCGCGTGCGACGGCCTGTGCCTCGGTCGTGGGCTTGACCTGCGGCTCGCACAGGATGACGACGGATGCGGCCTGGAGGTTGACCCCGACCCCGCCCACGTCGATCTGGCTCACGAGCGCCCGGGGCACGGGTGACGCGGTGAAGTCGTCGAGGATCGTCTGACGGGCGCTCGCCCCCACGGACCCGGTGAGCGGCCCGGCGGCGAGGTCGCCCAGCGCGCGCACCACGAGGTCGACGACGTCGCGGAAGTACGTGAACACGACGACCTTGCGGCCGTTCCCCGTGGCCTCCTCGACGAGCTCGACGAGCCGGCGCACCTTGGCCGAGTCCTCGGGGTGGTCGACGGCGTACGCGGCCCGGCGCATGGCCATGAAGCTGCCCTCGCGGACCGCGTCGCGGTAGGCGGCGCCGTCGGCCGGACCGAACGACTCCCACTCCTCGACCTGGACGAGCTCGGGCAGCTCCTCGAGCACGTCCTCCTGGTTGCGCCGCAGGTACACGGGGGCCACGGCGAGCCGGAACCTCTCGGCCCCCGCGGCGCCGTGCGCGGCGCTGACCTGCTCGGCGACGTCGGGCTGGAGGTAGGCGACGAGGCGTCGGAACTCCTCGACGCGGTTCTCCATGACGGTGCCGGTCAGGAACAGCACGCGCTCGGTGCGCCCCGCCCAGGCGGCCACGGCCTGCGACCTCTTGGCCTCGGGGTTCTTGACGTAGTGCGCCTCGTCGACCACGAGCATCGCGGGTGTGGGCAGGTCGAGCGGCAGGAGCCCGACCTGCTCGAACGTCGTCACGGCCACGCCGCCCTCGCGCGCCCACTGCGCGGCCTCCTCGGCACGCTCGGGGCCGTGGACGTCGAGCGAGCGCAGCGTCGAGTGCCACGCGACCTCGCGCACCCAGCTCGTCATGACGCTCGCGGGGCACACCACGAGGAAGTGCGTCGCGCCGCCCGCAGCGAGGTGCGCCATCGCGGCGATGGCCTGCACGGTCTTGCCGAGCCCCATCTCGTCGCCGAGGATCGTGCGCCGCTGAGCCAGGGCGTAGCGCGCCCCGAACACCTGGTAGCCGCGCAGGGACGCGGTCAGGAGGGACTGGTCGAGCGGCTGCTCGTTCACCCGGGCCAGGAGCTCGGGCGGCAGGTGACCCTCGGTCGCCTGGAGGTCGCGCCCGATGTCCACGACGTCGTCGAGCAGCGCGTAGTACGTCGCCGAGCGCGCGCGGAAGTCCGTCCACGCCTCGAAGGCGTCGACGGGCGCGGCGTCTAGGGCGGCGATGCGCCCGGCGGCCGCGACGGCCCCGGACCGCTCGGCGTCGGCGACCAGCCGCGCGAGTGCCTGCACGCCGTCCGCTGCCCGACGGCGCCGCGCGGGCAGCGAGAAGAACGTCCGGACCGCGCGGGTCGCCTCCTGGGCGGCGACCCGGTGCTCGGTGTGCCCCTCGAGGAACGTGACGACCACCTGCCGGTGGACCGTGGTGGCAGTGCGCGCCGCGTCGAGCCCAGCGAGGGCCTGGACGAGGGCGGTCGTGTACGGGTCGCCGGGGGCGTCGTCGATGCGGAACCGCAGGGTCTCCTGGACGGCGTGGGCGATCTGGGCTGCGGCCGCGAGGCAGTGCGTCGCGGTCTGCGGGCCGATCCCGGGCAGCCGTTCGAGCCCGGCGGGTCCGGCGCGCAGCACGTCACCGACGGTCGTGATGCCGCCGTCGACGAGGCGGCCCACGCGCAGGCGTTCGCCGCTGACCTCGCGCAGCCGCTCGACCCCGATGGCCGAGAGCTCGGCCAGGACCTTGTCCTGCTGGCTCGACCCGAACGCGGTGCGCACGTGCTCGCGGAACCGGGCCGGCGCCCCGGCGAGGGCCGAGAGCAGCGCGGCGACCTCGTCGGCCCGGGCGACGACGGCCCGCGCCTGTTCCGTGGTGGGGCGGAGGGCGTCGGGCGCGGTCATCGGGCGGGATCTCCTGGGGGCGTCGGCGGGGGAGCGGGGCTTCCTGGCGACGACCGGCGGCAGAGGTGCCACGGATCGAGCGCCCCGTGACGCTATCACCGCGTCGCATCACCACCGCTCCCTGTGACCCAGCAGTCAGACGCCGAACCGGGGGGGGCGGGCAACTCGGAGTTGCCCGACCCCCCGGGTTCAGCAGTCAGTCACGAGCGACGCGTCAGGCGACCTGCGCCGGGACGTTCGCGACGCCGTCGGGCAGGAGACGGCGGCCCAGCACCTTCTCGGAGTACCCCGTGCGGTCCAGGTACGGCGTGATGCCGCCGTCGTGGAAGGGCCAGCCCGCACCCAGGATCATGCAGAGGTCGATCTGCTCGGGGCCCTGGACGACGCCCTCGTCGAGCATGTGGCCGATCTCCGTCGTGAGAGCGGTCAGGACCTGATCCAGCACGCCCGCCTCGTCGAGGGCGCCCGGGCCGCCGGCCTCGCCCGTGCCGAAGTACGCCTGGATCGCCGGGTCGACGCTCGCAGGGATGCCGCGCGCCGGGGCCGGCAGGACGACCTTGGCGCCCTCGGCCACGAGCTTCTCGAGCCCGGGGGAGGACGGGAAGCGGTCGCCCAGGTCCTCGCGCAGCGACGTCAGGACGTGCAGGCCCACGGCGGGACCCACGAGGTCGAACAGCGCGAACGGACCCATGGGCAGGCCGAGCGGGCGCAGCGCGCGGTCGGCGACCTCGACCGAGGTGCCGTTCTCGACGGCCTCCACGATCTTGCCCAGGAGCAGCACCAGCAGGCGGTTGACCACGAAGCCCGGACGGTCGGCGACGCCCACTGCGGTCTTGCGCAGGGCCTTCGAGACCGCGAACGCCGTCGCGAGGGCCTCGTCCGAGGTCTTCTCGGCCCGGACGACCTCGACGAGCGGCATCTGCGCGACGGGGTTGAAGAAGTGCAGCCCCACGACCCGCTCGGGGTGCGCCAGGTCCGCGGCCATCTCCGTGACCGACAGGGCCGAGGTGTTGGTCGCGAGGATCGTGTCGGGGCCGATGATGCCCTCGAGCTCCGCGAAGACCTTCTTCTTGAGACCCAGGACCTCGGTCACGGCCTCGATCACGAAGTCGCAGCGCGAGAACTCGGTGATGTCCGTGGTCCCGTGGACCGAGGACAGGACCTTGGCCCCCGTGTCCTTGCTCATGCGGCCCGTCGTGACGAGCTTCTCGACCGTCGTGCGGACGTAGTCGAGCCCGTGCTGCACGCGCTCGGCGTCGAGATCGCGCATCGTCACGGGCACGCCCAGGCGCTGCGCGAACAGCAGGGCGAGCTGGGCCGCCATGAGGCCCGCGCCCACGATCCCGACCGAGGTGACCGGGCGGGCGAGCTTCGGGTCCGGGGCGCCCGCGGGGCGCTTGCCGTGCGAGACGAGCTGGAAGGCGTAGACGCTCGCGCGCATCTCGTCGGACATGATGAGGTCCGCCAGGGCCTCGTCCTCGGCGGCGAAGGCCTCGTCCTTGGTCGCGGTGCGAGCCGCCGCCAGGAGGTCCAGGGCCCGGTAGGGCGCGGGCCGGGACCCGTGCACGACGGCGTCGAGCTGCTTGCGCGCACCGGCCACGACCGCGTCCCACACCGGGGCCGGGTCGAGCTCGCGGCGCTCGACGACCGTGGTGCCGCGCACGACGTCGGCGGTCCAGCGGATCGAGGACTCGAGGAAGTCGGGGGCCTCGAACAGCGCGTCGGCCAGGCCGATCTCGAAGGCCTCCTTGGCCTTGAACGGCTTGTTGGCGCTCGGGCGCGTGAGGATGACGTCCATGGCCTTCTCGATGCCCACGAGGCGCGGCACGAGGTAGGCGCCGCCCCAGCCTGGGACCAGGCCCAGGCCGACCTCGGGGAGCGCGAGCGCGGGGGCGTCGGTCGCGACCGTGCGGTAGTCGCAGTTGAGCGCGACCTCGAGGCCACCGCCCAGGGCCAGGCCGTTGATGTACGCGAACGTCGGGACGCCCATCTCGCCGAGCAGGCGGTAGGCCGCGTGGCCGCCCCGGCCCAGCTCGAGGGCCTCGTCGCGCGTGCGGACGCCCGCGACCTGCGTGAGGTCGGCTCCCGCCGCCAGAAAGTAGGGCTTGCCCGTGACGGCGACGGCCGTGATCTCGCCACGCAGGGCACGGGCCTGGAGCGCGGTCAGCGCGGCCGTGAGCTCGGCGATGCCGCCCGGCCCGAGCGTCGTGGGCTTGGTGTGGTCCAGGCCGTTGTCGAGCGTGAGAAGCGCGAGCGTGCCTGCACCGCCCGGCAGCTCGACGTCGCGGACGAGGGAGTGGGTCACGCGCTCGGCACGGGGCGCGGTGGTCTGGGTGCTCATGGGTCAGTTCTCCCCGTTCGTCTCGTCGGTCGTGTGGCCGGAGTAGTCGGCGTGGTGCGGGTTCTCCCAGACGACCGTGCCGCCCATGCCCAGGCCCACGCACATCGTGGTCAGGCCGTAGCGGACCTCGGGGTGCTGCTCGAACTGGCGCGCGAGCTGCGTCATGAGGCGCACGCCCGACGCCGCGAGGGGGTGACCCACCGCGATCGCGCCGCCGTACTGGTTGACGCGCGCGTCGTCGTCGGGCATGCCGAAGTGGTCCAGGAACGCCAGGACCTGCACCGCGAAGGCCTCGTTGATCTCGAACAGGCCGATGTCCTCGATGCTCAGGCCGGCCTGGGCCAGGGCCTTCTCGGTCGAGGGGATGGGGCCGATGCCCATGACCTCGGGGTCGACGCCCACGTACGCGAACGACACGAGGCGCATGCGGGCCGGCAGGTCGAGCTCGGCCACGACGTCGCCCGCCGCGAGGAGCGAGACCGCCGCGCCGTCGGTCAGCGGGGACGCGTTGCCCGCGGTGACCTTGCCGCCGGGACGGAAGGGCGTCTTGAGGTGCGCGATGTCCTCGACGGTCGTGGCCGGGCGGGGCAGCTCGTCGGCCGTGGCCAGTCCCCAGCCCTGCTGCGGGTCGCGCAGCGCGACCGGGACGAGGTCCGGCGTCACGTCGCCGTTGGCGAGGGCCTTGGCGTACTTGGCCTGGCTCGCGACGCCGTACGCGTCCGCGCGCTCCTTGGTCAGGTGCGGGAAGCGGTCGTGCAGGTTCTCGGCGGTCGCGCCCATGACCAGGGCCGTCGAGTCGACGAGCCTCTCGGCGACGAAGCGCGGGTTGGGGTCCGCGCCCTCGCCCATCGGGTGGTGGCCCATGTGCTCGAGGCCGCCCGCGAGCGTCACGTCCTGGGCGCCGATCGCGATGGCCGACGCGGTCGTGGTGACCGCGGTCATGGCGCCCGCGCACATGCGGTCGATCGCGAAGCCCGGGACGGACTTCGGCAGGCCGGCGAGCACGGCCACGCTGCGCCCGAGGGTCAGGCCCTGGTCGCCCGTCTGGGTCGTCGCGGCGAGCGCGACCTCGTCGATCCGCTCCGCCGGGAGCTCGGGGCGGCGGCGCAGCAGCTCGCGCACGGCCTTCACGGCGAGGTCGTCGGCACGGGTGTTCGCGTAGATGCCGTCAGGGCGGGCCTTGCCGAACGGCGTGCGCACCCCCTCGACGAAGACGACGTCGCGGACGGTCCGGCGCGAGCCCGAACCCTTGCTGGCCACAGTCATGGCTTCTCCTGATCTGGACGGCGGTGTCCCTGAGCGTCACCGCTCAGCGTTGGTACAGGCTACCCGCGGTACCAGGAAAATGCACGAAAGTGTGAGACCGAGTATCGACCAGTGCTGACGGACCCGCCCAACCGCAGGGGTTCGAGCGGGCCCGTCGGAGGTCGACGAGCGGATCCGGGACGATACGCAGTCTCGCGCACCCCGGGGCACGCGGGCCCGCCAGGGCTGTTCTCAGCTGCCGCCGCGCAGCTTCCGCACGACCTTCTTGGCGGTCGGCAGGCCCTTGTTCCACGCGGTGTACCACATCGAGAACGGCACGTCGATGCTCCCGACCAGCTCGTCCTCGTGGGACGCGAAGCCGCGCTTGAACGTCGAGATCCCGTCGTTGAGCAGCCCGTTGACGTCGTAGCGCACCACTCCGCGGTCGCGCATCGCGTTGATCGCGTACCACTTGAGGCCGTAGTTGGCCCGCAGCCGCTGCCCCTCCTCGTCCATGCCGCCGTACAGCTCGAACGACGTCCGCGCCGAGGCCGCGAACCACACGAACGAGACCGGCCGGTCGTGCGGGCCGTCCTCCGTCGAGCGTGCGAAGGCCGCGAAGACGGGGGAGTGCTCGCCCAGCTCGTCGAACACGCGCTCGTAGTACGAGTCCTCGTGCAGGCCGAAGCCCGCGCGCTCGGCCGTCTGGCGGTACAGGCGCAGGCAGGCCGCGAGCTCGCCGCGCGTCGTCACGGGGCGGAACTCGAGGTCCTCGCGCTCGGACTTGCGGATGTACTGGCGGGTCTTCTTCGCCATGTCGGACATGAGCTCGTCAGGCGTCCTGCGCAGGTCGAGGATCAGCGTCGTCGGGTAGAGCACCGGGTTGACCGCGGGGGCCGCGCCCTCGAGCTCGAGCGGCGTCCCGGCGTCCCAGTCGGGCTCGAGCGTGATGCCCACGCCGCCCACGTTCTTGCGGCACCACTGCACCACGGCCTCGGTCACGGCCGAGCGCGTCGCGGGGTAGCCGACGCCGTCGGGCATGACGACCGGACCGCGTGGGACGTAGCTGAGCGCCTTGAACTGCGCGGGCAGCGAGCGGACCAGGACCTGGGCGAGGCCCAGCACGGTCCCGTCGGGGCCCGCGACCTGCAGGCGGCGGGGCGTCCAGGCCCCGGCCCCCTTGACCTCGCCCCACCCCCAGAGCTGGAGCGGGTGACCGCCCATCGCGAGCACCTGCTCGTCCCAGGCGGCGCGGTCGGTGATCGTCGTGACGGTCAGGGTGGAGGACTCGGACAACATGCCCCTGACCTTACCGGCGGGGGGAGGGCCCGGACGACGGC
>NZ_JBHUAD010000101.1:0-13781 GCF_042789955.1 Oerskovia sp. NPDC056781 | reverse complement strand
GAGGAGGACCTCGTCCCCGGGCTCGACGACAACCGGTCCGTCGACGTCCGTCGACGTCCGCCGCACGCGGCATCCCGAGCACGGTCGTCAGAGCGCGCCGCTCGCAGCGCTCTCGACGACGCCGCCTGCGCCGTCGAACGTCAGGAGGCGATCGGCGACCTTGTCGATGAAGTAGCGGTCGTGGCTCACGACGACCACGGCCCCCGGGAAGTGCGCGAGGGCTCGCTCCATGACCTGCGCGCTCGTGAGGTCGAGGTGGTTCGTCGGCTCGTCGAGCACGATCACCGAGGCGCCCGACAGCAGGCACTGCGCGATCGCGACGCGGGCGCGCTGCCCGCCCGAGAGCGTCCCGATCTTCTGCTTGAGCTCCATCTCGGAGAACTGCAGCATCGTCAGGAACCTGTTGACGTTCTTCTTGGTCGCCGAGTACGCGAGGGTCCCGGGGGCGGCGCTGACCGCGTGCGCGACCGTGTCGTCCAGGTCGAGGTCCGCCACGACCTGGTTGTACGAGACGAACGTCGAGTTCTTCTTCCAGGTGATCTGCCCGGCGTCGGGCGGCGTGACCTGCGTGAGCACGTCGAGGAGCGTCGACTTGCCGGACCCGTTCGCGCCGACGACCGCCACGCGGTCACCACGGTGGAGCGAGAACGTGAGGTCGCTGAACAGCGGGTCGCCGCCGAAGCCCTTCGTGAGCCCCTCGACCTCGACCAGGCGCTCGCTCACGTGCAGGTCCGCGTAGATGGTCGTGATGATCTGGTCGACCGGGCGTGGCGCCTGCCGCTTCTTGATGTCGGCGAGCTTGCGCTTGAGGCCCCGGCTCTTGTCCTTCGCGGCCTGCTTGCGGGCGTCGCTGGCCTCGACCTCGTACGCGAGCAGCTCCTCCTCGTGCGCGAACTGGCGCTCGATCGTCTTGAGGCGCGACTGCTTGGCGTGCACGTAGTCGGAGTAGCCGCCCTCGTACTCGTGCAGGCGGCGGTTCTCGATCTCGACGATCCGGTTGACCGCGCCGTCGAGGAACTGGCGGTCGTGCGACACGACGAGCACTGCGCCCGGGTAGGTCTGGAGCCAGTTCTCGATCCAGCGCACGCCGTCGAGGTCGAGGAAGTTCGTGGGCTCGTCGAGCAGCAGCACGTCGGGGCGCTGCACCAGGATCCGTGCGAGCGCCGCACGGTTGCGCCAGCCGCCCGAGAGCTGGTCGACCGGGAGGTCGCGTCGTTCGGCGTCGAAGCCGAGGCGAGTGAGGACCGTGTCGATCGTGTTCTCGTACGACCACCCGTCGAGCGCGTCCATGCGCTCGAACAGGTCCGCCTGCTCGGTCAGGAGTCGCGTCATCTCCTCGCCGCCGTCGTCCATGAGGTCGGGCTCGGCGAGGCGCTCGCCGATCGCGTCGAGGCGCGCCTGCGTCGAGTGGACGTCGGCGAACAGCTCGCTGAGCTCCTCGGCCGCGCTGCGGTGCCCCGCGAGCTCGGAGAACTGCGAGAAGTACCCGATGCTCACGCCGAGGTTGACGTCGACCGTCCCCGACGTGGGCTCCTTGCGGCCCAGGACGAGCTCGAGGAACGTCGTCTTGCCCGTGCCGTTGCGGCCCACGAGCCCGACGCGCTCGCCCTCGCGGAGCTTGAGGAAGGCGTCGCGCAGCACGACCTTCTCGTCGAACTGCATGCTCACGGCGTTCAGGCGGATCAGGCTCACAGGGGTCCTCTCGGGCTCCGTGCCGGGCGTCGGCACGACGGGAGAACACTACGCGGACCGCCCGTCCGGACCGTCGCCGACCGCCGTTCGACGACCGTTCGTCGCACGTCGCCTACCGCTCGTCGCACACCTCGACCGTCCGTCGACGTGACCTGGATCACGGCCCGTCGTCGTCCCTAGCCTTTCCCGGTCGGACGCAACGACGCGACCTTGGGAGAGAGAACCGATGACGACAGACACCCGATCGACGGCGGAGACCGCCTCGGACGACGGGCTCTCGCCCGATCCGACGCTCCCGCCCACCGCGGTCCCGGAGGCCGCCCTCGCACCCCGCTGGACCTGGCAGAAGATCGTGCTCTGGACGGGCGTCGCCCTGCTCGGCGGCGTGGCCTGGGTCATGCTCGCCATCGTGCGAGGCGAGACCGTCAACGCGATCTGGTTCGTGTTCGCCGCGGTCTGCAGCTACCTCATCGGATACCGCTTCTACTCCAAGGTCATCGAGCGATACATCACGCGCCCCGACGACCGCCGCGCGACCCCCGCCGAGGTGCGCTCGGACGGCAAGGACTACGTCCCGACCGACCGCCGCGTGCTGTTCGGGCACCACTTCGCCGCGATCGCGGGCGCCGGCCCGCTCGTCGGACCGGTCCTGGCCGCCCAGATGGGCTACCTGCCCGGCACGGTCTGGATCATCGTCGGCGTCATCTTCGCGGGTGCCGTGCAGGACTACGTGGTCCTGTTCTTCTCGATGCGTCGTGGCGGCCGCACGATCGGTCAGATGGCGCGCCAGGAGCTCGGCCGCATCGGCGGCACGGCCGCGATCGTCGCGTCCCTGCTCATCATGCTGATCATCGTCGCGATCCTCGCGCTCGTCGTCGTGAACTCGCTGGGCGAGAGCCCGTGGGGCGTCTTCAGCGTCGCGATGACCATCCCGATCGCCCTCTTCATGGGCGTCTACCTGCGCTACCTGCGCCCCGGGCGCATCACCGAGGTCTCGATCATCGGCTTCGTGCTGCTCATGGCCGCGATCGTCGGCGGCGGCTGGGTCGCGAACACCCCGTGGGGCGCGGACCTGTTCCACCTCGACCGCACGACCATCGCGATCGGCATCATCATCTACGGCTTCGTCGCGGCCGTCCTGCCCGTCTGGCTGCTCCTGGCCCCGCGCGACTACCTGTCGACGTTCATGAAGGTCGGCGTCATCGTGATGCTCGCAGGCGCGATCGTGATCGTGCGCCCCGAGATCTCGGTGCCCGCGGTCAGCGAGTTCGCGAGCGGAGAGACCGGGCCGGTGTTCTCCGGGTCGCTGTTCCCGTTCCTCTTCGTGACGATCGCGTGCGGCGCCCTGTCCGGGTTCCACGCCCTCATCGCCTCGGGCACCACGCCCAAGCTGCTCGAGAAGGAGCGCCAGACGCGCTTCATCGGGTACGGCGGCATGCTCATGGAGTCGTTCGTCGCGATCATGGCGCTCGTCGCCGCGATCTCGCTCGACCGCGGCATCTACTTCGCGATGAACGCCTCGGCCGCCGCGACCGGCGGGACCATCGAGGGTGCCGTCGCGTTCGTCAACTCGCTCGGCCTGGCCGGCGTGAACCTCACGCCCGACATGCTGTCCTCGACCGCGGCGGCCGTCGGCGAGGAGTCGATCGTCTCGCGCACCGGTGGGGCGCCCACCCTGGCGCTGGGCCTCGCGCACATCATGCAGCAGCTCTTCGGCGGCGCCGCGATGATGGGCTTCTGGTACCACTTCGCGATCATGTTCGAGGCGCTGTTCATCCTCACGGCCGTCGACGCCGGGACGCGCGTCGCGCGCTTCATGCTCCAGGACTCGCTCGGGAACGTCGCCCCCAAGTTCCGGGACGTGACCTGGCGGCCCGGGGTGTGGTTCTGCACCCTGGTCATGGTCGCCGGGTGGGGGAGCATCCTCTATCTCGGCGTCACCGACCCCCTCGGCGGGATCAACACGTTCTTCCCGCTGTTCGGCATCGCCAACCAGCTCCTCGCGGCCATCGCGCTCGCGGTGGTGCTCGCGATCGTCGCCAAGCGTGGACGTTCGTACTTCCGCTGGCTGTGGATCGTGGCCCTGCCGCTGGCCTTCACCGCGGTCGTGACGATCACGGCATCGTTCGAGAAGATCTTCTCGCCCGTCCCCGCCGTCGGCTACTGGGCCAACCACAACGCGTTCAAGGAGGCGCTGGCCGCGGGGGAGACCTCGTTCGGCACCGCGACCTCGGTCGAGGCCATGGAGGCGGTCGTGCGCAACACGTTCGTCCAGGGCACGCTGTCGATCATCTTCGTGGTCCTGGCGATCGTCGTGATGGTCGCGGCCCTCGTGACGACCGTGAAGGCGCTGCGTGCGGGGGGCGGCGAGAACCACGAGGACGAGCCCGTGGCCTCGCGCCGGTTCGCGCCTGCGGGCCTCCTGACGACAGCGACCGAGAAGGAGATCGAGGCCGAGTGGGCCCAGCTCCCGCCCGGGAAGCAGCCCGTCTCCTCGGGCGCGGGGCACTGACGTGGGGCCCGTGCGCGACGCGCTCGCCCGCGCGGCAAGAGGTGCGGCCTGGTACGTCCGCCAGCTCATGGGCGACGACGCGTACCGGGTGTACGTGGAGCACCGCCGCGCCGCGCACGGATCCGACGTCCTCGTCCTGACCGAGCGCCAGTTCTGGCGCGAGCGCATGGACGACCAGGACCGCAACCCGGGCGCCCGCTGCTGCTGACCCCGCCGAGGGTGACGCTCCCGCCCGCCGAGGGTGACGGCCAGGCGGATCGACGGTGTCGCCGTCGGCGACCGGTGGTGACACCGTCGGCGGCATCCCGTCACCCTCGGCACGCCAGTGCGTCACCGTGGGTGGTCAAGTACGTCACCTCGGCACCCGGGTCGGTCACCCTCGGCGGACAGGTACGTCACCCTCGGCGTCATCTCCCCGGAATAGGATCGCGACATGTCCGGACCCGTGTTCACCGGGGCCGTCGTCGGCCTGGTCGTCGGCGTCCTGCTCACCGCCGCGCTGGTCCTCGCGTGGCGGCTGGCACGCGGCACGCGCGAGCTCGGCAGCGACTCCGAGCGCGCGACGTTCAGCACGCTGCACCTCGCCTCGCGCGCCGCCAAGCACCTGCGGGACGGCCTCGAGGGCGACGACGTCGGACGCGCCGCCCGTCACCTGCGCACCCTGCTCGGCTGCGAGGCGCTCGCGGTCGTGACGGCCGACGGCGTCGTGGCCCTCGACGGCCCGGCCGCCCTCCGGGACGAGGCGCAGCGCGTCGGCGCCCGGACGATCGAGACCGGGAGGCGACAGGTCTACGCGGGCGCCGAGCCGTCGTCGGGCACCCCGGAGGCCGTGGGAGCACCCGTGCTCGCGGGCGGTGCCGTGGCCGGGGCCGTCGTCGCGTTCGCGACGCGGGTGCGCCCGCCGCTCGTGCGGGCCACGGGCGAGGTCGCGCAGTGGTGCTCGGCCCAGCTCGAGCTGGGTGAGCTCGAGGCCTCGCGCACCGCGCTCGCGCAGGCCGAGCTGCGTGCCCTGCGCGCCCAGATCAGCCCGCACTTCATCTACAACTCGCTCGGCGCGATCGCCTCCTTCATCAGCACCGACCCCGAGCGGGCGCGCGACCTCGTGCTCGACTTCGCGGACTTCACGCGCTACTCCTTCCGGGGCCGTGGCGACTTCACGACGCTCGCCGACGAGCTGGGCAGCATCCACTCGTACGTCGAGCTCGAACGCGCGCGGTTCGGCGACCGGCTGACCGTGACGCTCCAGATCGCGCCCGAGTCCCTGTCGACCGTCATCCCGTTCCTCAGCGTCCAGCCGCTCGTCGAGAACGCCGTCCGGCACGGCCTCGAGCCGCGCGAGCGGGGTGGGCGGATCGTCATCAGCGCGCGCGACGAGGGCACCCAGACCGAGATCACGGTCGAGGACGACGGCGTCGGCATGTCTCCCGAGACGCTGCGGACCCTGCTCGCGACGGGGTCGCGCGCGACGAACGTCGGGCTGCGCAACGTCGACACGCGCGTGCGCCAGCTCTACGGCGACCAGCACGCGCTCGAGATCGAGACGAACGAGGGCGCGGGTACCCTCGTGCGGATGCGCGTCCCGAAGTCCCAGCCCCAGCACGAGACCGAGGTGAGCAGGCCGTGACCGACCACGTCCCCCACCCCGCAGCGACCGCCGGTCCCGCCGACGAGGCCGGCGGGGTCGACCGAGCCGCAGGCCCGCGTCCGGGCGTCGACGTCCTCGTGGCCGACGACGAGCGCCCGGCCCTCGACGAGCTGACTGCCCTCCTGCGCCGCGACCCGCACGTGCGCTCGGTCCACGGTGTCGCGTCGGGCGCCGAGGCCTTGCGCTGGCTGTCCGAGCACCCCGTCCACGTCGCGTTCCTCGACATCCACATGCCGGGGCTCACGGGGCTCGACCTCGCCCGCGCGCTGTCGCGGTTCTCGGTCCGTCCTGCGGTGGTGTTCGTGACGGCCGACGAGGCCCGGGCCACCGAGGCGTTCGACGTCGAGGCCGTCGACTACGTGCTCAAGCCCGTGCGGCGCGAGCGGCTGGCCCGCGCGGTCGAGCGAGCCGTCGCGGTCCAGGCGGCCGCGTCCCGCGCCGTGGAGGGCGCACCGTCCCGAGGCACGGGAGGCACGGGAGGCACTGTCGCCCACGACGCGGAGCGGCCCGCCCGGGCGATGCAGGTCCCCCCGGCCGACGAGACCATCGCCGTCACGGTCGGCACGACGACGCGCGTCGTGCTGCGCTCGGCCGTGCGGTGGGTCCAGGCGCAGGGAGACTACTCGCGCCTGGTCACGGACACGGACGGCTACCTGGTGCGCGAGCCCATCTCCGACCTCGAGGAACGCTGGACCGCCGCGGGCTTCCTGCGCGTGCACCGCTCGTACCTCGTCGACCGTGCCGCCGTGACCGCGGTCCGCCTCGGCGGTGCGCACCCGGTCGTGGTCGTCGCCGGGCAGGAGGTCCCTGTGAGCCGGCGCATGGCCCCGGCCGTGCGCGACGCGCTCCTGGGCCGTCCCGGGAGCCGTCCGTGACCTCGCAGGAGCCGCCGCCGCGGGTCGTCGTCCGCTCGACCGACGTCCCGTCGCCTGCCCCGGCCGCCGCCCCGGCCGCCGCACGGGGCGCCGCACCGGACGCGGGGGAGGAGGCGCCGTCGGGCGTGGTGCGCGAGGGAACCGGGGACGCGCCCGGACCCGACGGCGGGAGCGAGCCCGCGGCCGTCTACGCCCGCAGCCTCGCGCGGACCCAGCTGCGGCTCGCGCTCGCGTGCGTCGCGTCGTTCCTGGCCGTGGTCACGCTGCTCACGGTCACGATGAGCGCGGTGCCGACGCTGGGCGACGTGCACGTGCTCGGCGTGCCGCTGCCGTGGCTCCTGCACGCGTACGGCTTCTACCCGGTCATCGGGGCGTTCGCGCTCGTGTTCGCACTGGCCGCCGCCCGCAACGAGCGACGCTTCCGCGCGTTGGTGGACGACGAGTGAGCTCGGCCCTGCCTCTCGTCGCGGTCGGCCTGCTGCTGCTCGCGACCGGGCTCATCGGCTTCTACGGGCTGCGGATCTCGCGGACCACGAGCGACTTCTTCGTCGCGTCCCGCACGGTGCAGCCCGTGTGGAACGCGTCGGCGATCAGCGGCGAGTACCTGTCGGCCGGGACGTTCCTGGGGCTGTCCGGGCTCGTGCTGCTCTCGGGGGCCGAGGCGTTCTGGTTCCCCGTCGGGTACGCCGCGGGCTATCTGCTCGTGCTGCTGTTCGTCGCCGGTCCGCTGCGCCGCAGCGGGGCCTACACGATCCCCGACTTCGTCCAGGCACGGCTCGACTCGCTCGCCGCCCGGCGCGTCACGAGCGTCCTGGTGCTCGTGATCGGGTGGCTGTACGTCGTGCCGCAGCTCCACGGCGCCGCGCTCGTCATCACGACCGTGGCCCCCGTGCCGCCGTGGGTCGGGTCGGTCGGGGTGGCCGCGGTCGTGAGCGCCGTGGTCGCCGCGGGCGGCATGCGCTCGGTCACGTTCGTCCAGGCGTTCCAGTTCTGGGTCAAGCTCACGGCGCTCGCGGTCCCCGTGGCCTTCCTGCTCGTCGTGCTCGGTGGGCAGGACCTGACGCTGGACCCCGCGCAGGTCTTCCCGCCCGAGGCCGGGCCGCGCTCGTACGACACCTACACGACGGCCTCGCTGCTGCTCGCGCTGCTGCTCGGCACGATCGGCCTGCCGCACGTCCTCGTGCGCTTCTACACGAGCCCCGACGGCGTCTCGGCCCGGTGGACCACCGTCGTGGTTATCGGCATGATCAGCGTCTTCTACATGGTCTCGAGCACCATGGGACTGATCGCCCGCGTCGTCGCCCCCGACCTCGCGGAGCCCGGCGTCGCGGACACGGTGGCGCTCGTGCTGCCGTCCCGGCTCGTGCCCGGTGTGGGCGGCGAGCTGCTCTCGGCGCTCGTGATCGCCGGGGCGTTCGCGGCGTTCCTCGGGACGTCCTCGGGACTCGTCGTCTCGCTCGCGGGCGTCGTGAGCCAGGACCTGTTCGGCGGCACGGTCCGCTCGTTCCGCTGGTCCGCGGTCGCGTGCACGATCGTGCCCCTCGCGTTCGCGCTCGTGACCATCCCGCAGGGGCTCGTGACGAGCGTCGGGACCGTGTTCGTGTTCGCCGCCTCGGCACTGTCCCCGACGATCCTGCTGGGCGTGTGGTGGCGGCGGCTCACCGCGCGCGGGGCGATCGCGGGCATGGTCGTCGGCAGCGCGCTGTGCGCCGCGGCGCTCCTCGTGACCTCGGCGCTCGGACCCGGCGACGGTCTCGCGCGCAGCCTCCTGGCCCAGCCCGCGGCCTGGACGATCCCGCTCGCGACCGCCACGACCGTCGTCGTGTCCCTGCGTGACCGGCGCGGGCCGCACCCCCGCACCGACCGCTTCCTGCGGCGGCTGCACGTGCCGGAGCGTGCTCCCGAACGCTGAGCGGGTGATCGCGCTGCGATGCGCCCGGCGAGTCGCAGCCGAACCAGGCACTCGGCGAACGGCCCCGGAAATGTCCGCGACGTTCGCGGCGTCCGTGGGTATCGTCGGAGCCGGTGGACGTGAGGCGTGACGACCCTCGGCCCGGACCTCGTGCCGGGCGCACGACCCCCGCGCGTCCGGCGGACCGACGAGAGGCCGGGACCTCCCGGCGAAGGAGTGGTGGCACCGCGACCTAGCCCCCGCCCGCTCCTCCAGGGCCTTCGCCTGCTGGAGGAACCATGAGACCACCGACCCCACCCACCGCCTCGGCCGCGCCCCGGACCCTCGCCGCCGACCTGCCCGCCCTCTCACCCGGCACGTCCGTCACGCTCCGTGGCTGGGTGCACCGGCGTCGCGCCCTTGCGACCGTCACCTTCCTCGTGCTGCGCGACCGGTCAGGCCTGGCCCAGGTCGTCGTGCGGGCGGGCGACGGGCAGGTCGTGCCGCCCGAGGAGACCGTGGTCGAGGTCACGGGCCTGACGACGGCGAACGCGCAGGCTCCGGGCGGGGTCGAGGTGAGCTCGCCGACCGTCGTGCCGCTCACCGACCCGGCCGTGACCCCGCCGGTCGAGCTGTGGCGCCCGTCGCTCGACGTGGGGCTCTCCACGATGCTCGACCACGCCGCGGTCGCCTGGCGGCACCCCGCGCAGCGCGCGCGGTGGGAAGTCGCGGCCGCGTCCCTGCGCGGGTTCCGTGAGGCCCTCGACACGCAGGGCTTCACCGAGGTGCAGTCGCCCAAGATCGTCGGGACGGCGACCGAGTCGGGGGCCGAGGTGTTCACTCTCGACTACTTCGGTCGCCCGGCCTTCCTGGCGCAGAGCCCGCAGTTCTTCAAGCAGCAGCTCGTCGGGGTCTTCGAGCGCGTCTACGAGGTGGGGCCGGTCTTCCGGGCCGAGCCGCACGACACCGTGCGTCACCTCGCCGAGTACGTCTCGCTCGACGTCGAGCTCGGTTTCGTCCGTGACCACCGCGACGTGCTGGCCGTCCTGCGCGACACCCTGGCCGGGATGGTCGCCGCGGTCCACGAGCACGCCGGGTCCGCGGTCGCGGCGCACGGCTTCGTGGTGCCGGTCGTGCCCGACGAGATCCCGGTGATCCACTTCGCCGAGGCCCTGGCCCTCGTCGGGGCTCCAGCGGACGAGCCCGACCTGGCCCCCGAGCACGAGCGTGCGCTGGGGCGGTGGGCGCTCGCCGAGCACGGCAGCGACCTCCTCGCGGTCGAGGGCTACCCGATGGCGAAGCGTCCCTTCTACACGCACCCGCAGCCGGACGACGCGCGGTGGAGCAACAGCTTCGACCTGCTCTTCCGCGGCGTCGAGCTCGTCACGGGCGGTCAGCGCCTGCACCGGTACGCGGACTACGTCGCGGCGATCACCGCCCGTGGCGAGGACCCGGCCGGGTACGCGACGTACCTTGAGGCGTTCGAGCACGGGATGCCGCCGCACGGCGGGTTCGCGATCGGTCTCGAACGGTGGACCGCGCGCCTGACGGGCGCGGCGAACGTCCGCGAGGTCGCGCTCTTCCCGCGCGACCTGCGCCGCCTCGCGCCCTAGCGCCGCGGCGACCCGCCCGGTACGGGGGACAACCCCACCCCGTTCGGGGGACGGGCCGGATGGTCCGGTTCGTCCCCCGCTCGCTACGTTCGAGACTCACGCCACGACGGGGGTTTCGAGTGAGGACGACCACGACCAGGCGGACCGCCGGCGCATCCACCAAGGATGCCCCGGAGGTCTCGCCGTACGCCCTGCAGGTCGCAGGGATCACCAAGACGTACACGGCGGGCAAGCGGTCGGTGCACGCACTGCGGGGCGTCTCCCTGGCGCTCCCGAGGGGGAGCTTCACGGCCGTGATGGGGCCGTCGGGCTCGGGCAAGAGCACGTTGCTGCACTGCGCCGCGGGCCTCGACCGGCCGACGGGCGGCTCGGTCCACCTGGGCGGCGTGGACCTGTCCACGCTGACCGAGGACGAGCTCACGGCCCTTCGCCGGGGCCGCATCGGGTTCGTGTTCCAGGCCTACAACCTCATGGGGTCGTTGACGGTCGCGGAGAACGTCGGGCTGCCGCTGCGTCTCGCGGGCGAGCGGGCGGACCCGGCCTGGCTGCGCGAGATCGCGGCCCGCGTCGGGATCGAGGACCGCCTCGACCACCGACCGAGCGAGCTCTCGGGCGGCCAGCAGCAGCGCGCGGCGATCGCACGGGCGCTCGTGACACGCCCCGACGTCGTCGTCGCGGACGAGCCGACCGGGGCCCTCGACACGCGCACGAGCAAGCAGGTGCTCGAGCTGCTGCGGTTCCTGGTCGACACGCTCGGCCAGAGCGTCTTCATGGTCACGCACGACCCGGTCGCGGCCTCGTTCGCTGACCGTGTGGTGTTCCTGGCCGACGGGCAGGTCGCGGGCGAGCTCGTCCGACCGACCCCCGAGCAGGTCGCGGACCGCATGACCCACCTCGGGGAGTGGTGAGCGTGCTGGGGCTCGCGCTGAGCACGCTGCGCGCACGCCGCAAGAGCTTCGTGGGCCCGTTCGTCGCGCTCTTCCTGAGCGCGATGCTCGTCGCGGCGTGCGGGCTGCTCATGGAGTCGGGCATCCGGCAGGGCATCGGCCCCGAGCGCTACGCGGGCGCCGACCTGGTCGTGACCGCCAAGCAGTCGCTCGCGGTCGACGTGGACTACGACGAGCCCTTCGGTGGCCGCGTCCGCCTGCCCGTGTCCGCGGTCGACGAGCTCGCCGCGATCCCCGGGGTCGAGCGCGCGGTCGGCGACGTCGAGGTGCGACTGGGCGCCGTCGGGCCGTCGGGCGACCTGGTCGGGGCGATCGACGGGCGCCCGCCGGTGGGCCACGGCTGGTCCTCGGCGATGCTCGGCCCGTTCGTCCTCGCACAGGGCGACGGCCCGACGGCGCCGGGTCAGGTCGTGCTCGACGGCGCACTGGCCGCGCGGCTCGCCGTGGGGGTGGGCGACGACGTCACCCTGGCCGTGGGCTCCACGTCGGGGGAGTACCGGGTGACCGGGACCGTCTCACCGCCCGAGGGAGCCGGGGCCCTGCGGCAGGGCGTGGTGTTCTTCACCGACGAGCAGGTCGCGGACCTCGCAGCAGCGGGCCCTGGCACGAGCGGCCGACCCGGGGCGGCAGGGGCCCGGGGCGAGGTCGACGCCGTCGGGATCCTGGTCGCCGACGGGACGGACGCGCGGGCGCTCGCCGCGGACGTGCGCGAGCGGACCGGGCTGACCGTGCGCACGGGCGACGCCCGCGGATCGGTCGAGTTCGCCGACGCCTCGGGCTCGGCGACCACGCTGGTCGCGATCGCCGGCAGCTTCGGCGGGATCATGCTCGTGGTCGTCGTGTTCGTCGTCGCGAGCGCCCTGGGGCTCGTGGTGCAGCAGCGGCGCCGCGAGCTCGCGCTGCTCCGTGCGGTGGGTGCGACCCCGCGCCAGGTCCGCCGGACGATCTCCGCCGAGATGCTCGTGCTGTCCACGACGGCCGCGGTCCCCGGGGCGCTCCTGGGCATCCCGGCGGTCGGCGTGCTGCACGGCCTGTTCGTCCGGGCAGGGGTCGTCTCGGCGGACTACCCGGTCGCGGTGGGACCGTTGCCGGTCGTGATCGCGGTGCTGCTCACGGTGGGCGTCGCGTGGCTCGCGGGGCGGATGTCGGCCCGACGCGCCATCACGGTGAAGCCGGTCGAGGCGCTGGGCGAGGCCGCGGTCGAGACCCCGCGGCTGGGCGTCCCGCGCACGGTGATCGGCGTGGTCCTGGTCGTCGGCGGGGTGTTCCTGTCGATGATGCCCGCGTTCGTCGCGGGCGAGGACGCGCTCGCGGGGGCCGCGCTGTCCGGCGTGGTGCTCGTGATCGCGGTCGCGCTCCTGGGCCCGCGGATCGTGCACGCCCTCGTGCTGCTGGTCGAGCCGTTCCTGCGGCGCAGCCCGCACGCGAGCACCTACCTCGCGGGCCGCAGCACGCGGGCGAGCTCGCGGCGTCTGGCGGGGGCCGTGGTGCCGCTCGTGCTGGCGATCACCATGACGGTCGTGCAGGTCTCGCTCGGGGTCGCGCAGGTGGCCGAGACCGAGCGTCAGGTGGCCGACGGGCTGCGGGCCGACCTCGTGCTCGCGAGCAGCGGCACGGGCCTCTCGCCCGACCTCGCGGGGCAGGTCGCGGGCGTGGCCGGCGTCGCCTCGGTGACCCCGACCGTGCGGAGCCAGGCCCTCGTGCGCTTCGCCGAGCCGGACGGCACGCTCTCTGCCGAGGCGCTGAGCGTCCAGGGTGTCGACCCGTCGGACCTCGGTGCCGCGATCGACCTCGACGTGCGCGAGGGAGCGACCGACGACCTGCACGGTGAGTCGGTCGCCCTCAGCGTCGCGGGGGCGAGCAAGGCGCGAGCCGGGCTCGGGGACACCGTCGAGCTCTACCTCGCGGACGGCACGCGGGTCGACGCCGTCGTCGTCGCGGTCTACGGACGCGGGATGGGCTTCGGCGACGCCCTGCTCCCGCGCGACCTGGTCCTGCCCGCGTCGGAGGACGGGCTGGACGGCTCGCTGCTCGTGGTGGCGGACGACGGGGCCGACGTCGGGGCGCTCGCGGAGGACCTCGACCGGGTGACGGCCCCGTACCCGGGCGTCGTGCTCGCCGACCGGGCGTCCCTGGTCGCCGCGGAGAAGGCGGCGCTCGAGGCGAACACGTGGACCTCGATGATCCTGCTCGTGGTGCTGTTCGGGTACGTCGCGCTCAACGTGGCGAACGCCCTGGTCATGTCGACGGTCGACCGGCGGCGCGAGCTCGCGCTGCTGCGTCTGGTCGGGACGCGGGACCGCCAGGTCCTGCGGATGATGCGGGTCGAGGCGGGCGTCGTGGTCGGCATCGCCGTGGTCGTGGCGACCGTGGTCCTGCTGCCGCCGCTGACCGGCGTGAGCCTCGGGCTGAGCGAGGGGCAGCGGGCCGTGCCCGCGCTCTCCCCGGTCGCGTACCTCGCGACGGTCGCGGGCGCGGGCGCCGTCGGGTACCTCTCGATGCTCCTGCCCACCCGCGTCGCGCTGCGGGGCCGACCGGTCGAGAGCATCGGGCTGCGGGAATGACGTGCGGGCGTGGTCCGGCCGCGAGGCGCCATGGTTCGCGGC
>NZ_JBHUAD010000100.1:0-13773 GCF_042789955.1 Oerskovia sp. NPDC056781 | reverse complement strand
GGCCCCGCACCGTGAGGTGCGAGGCGCCGTCGGGCGGGACGCGTGGTCGAGGTCAGCGACCGTCGACCGGCACGTACGGGCGCTCGGTCGCACCCGTGTACACCTGGCGCGGGCGCCCGATCTTGGTCTGGGGATCCTTCATCATCTCGCGCCACTGCGCGATCCAGCCGGGCATGCGGCCCAGCGCGAACAGCGGCGTGAACATGGCCGGGGAGAAGCCCATGGCCTTGTAGATCAGGCCGGTGTAGAAGTCGACGTTCGGGTAGAGCTTGCGCTCGATGAAGTAGTCGTCGTTGAGCGCGATCTCCTCGAGACGCAGCGCGATGTCGAGGAGCTCGTCCTTCTTGCCGAGGGTCGAGAGGACCGCGTCTGCCTTGGCCTTGACGATCGCGGCGCGCGGGTCGTAGTTCTTGTAGACCCGGTGCCCGAAGCCCATGAGCCGGACGCCGTCCTCCTTGTCCTTCACCTTCTTCATGAAGGTGTCGACGTCGAAGTCGCTGTGCTGGATCTTGTCCAGCATCGACAGGACGGCCTCGTTCGCGCCACCGTGCAGCGGGCCCGAGAGGGCGTTGACCCCGGCAGCGACCGAGGCGTAGAGGTTCGCGTGGCTCGAGCCCACGACGCGGACCGTCGAGGTCGAGCAGTTCTGCTCGTGGTCCGCGTGCAGGATGAGGAGCTTGTCGAGCGCGTCGACCACGGTCGGGTCGGACTCGTACTTCTCGTAGGGCGTCGCGAAGGTCATGCGCAGGAAGTCGTCGACGTAACCGCGCGAGTAGTCCGGGTACAGAAGCGGCTCGCCCACGGCCCGGCGGTGGAGGTAGGACGTGATGGTCCGCGTCTTGGCCAGGAGCAGGACCGTCGCGAGCTCGACGGTGTCGTCGTCGAACGGGTCGAGCGAGTCGGGGTAGAACGTCGACAGCGCGTTGATGGCCGAGGAGAGCACGGCCATGGGGTGCGCGTTGCGGGGGAACGTCCCCATGAACGTCCGGAAGTCCTCGTGCACCAGGGTGTGGCGGTTGACGCGCTCGACGAACGCGTCGAGCGTGGGCCCGTCGGGGAGCTCTCCGTGGATCAGGAGGTAGGCGACCTCGAGGAACGTCGACTTCTCGGCGAGCTGGTCGATCGGGTAGCCGCGGTAGCGCAGGATGCCCGCGTCGCCGTCGATGTACGTGATCTCCGACTCGCACGAGGCGGTGTTCATGAACCCGGGGTCCACGGTGACGAGCCCGGTCGACTTCAGCAACGAGGAGACGACGATGCCGTCGTTGCCCTCGGACGCTGCGACCACGGGCAGGTCCTGGCTCGATTCGTTGACGACGAGCCGAACTGTCGCCTGCTGGGTGGTGGTCATGTCTTCCTTCCTTGCGCGCTGCCGCACCCCCTGCGGGTGGCTGCGCGTGTCTTTCGTGGTGTCGCTGCGAGATCGTCACCTGTCCGGCCCGGGTGGATGGCCGAGAACGTCGGACAGCATTGGCCTGCGTCGACGGTACTCGCTTCACCCACACGTGACCAATCTGGAACGGTCACAAAACCGTCACGCGGGTGTGATGCGGGTCACAGGCGAGAACGTGGAGGGATTGCACCAACATTCTCTCCGTGACCAAGAGGCCGTCGTGCAGCTACCGGCCGGAGAGCCGGGCCGCAGCCTCGTGCACCCTCTCGTCGCTCGCGGTGAGGGCGACCCGCACGTGCCCTGCGGCCGCCGGGCCGTAGAACGCTCCCGGACCCACGAGGATCCCGCGGTCGGCGAGGTCCGCCACGACCGACCAGCAGTCCCCCTGCTCGTCCGCTGCGCCCGCAGGGCGCGACCACAGGTAGAGCCCCGCCTGGGAACCGTCGACCTGCAGCCCGACCTCGGCGAGCGCGGGCAGCAGCACGTCCCGACGGCGCCGGTAGACCTCGCGCTGCGCCGCGACGTGCGCGTCGTCCGTGAGAGCCGCGACCATGGCCGCCTGGACCGGCGCGGGCACGATCATGCCCAGGTGCTTGCGCGTCGTCAGCAGGTCCGCGACGACCGCCGGGTCGCCCGCGACGAACGCGGCCCGGTACCCCGCGAGGTTCGACTGCTTCGACAACGAGTACGCCGCGAGCAGTCCGTGCGTCGAGCCCCCGCTCACACGCGGGTCGAGGATGCTCGGCACCCCCTGGCTCGCGAACGGCTCCTCCCAGGCGAGCTCGGCGTAGCACTCGTCGCTCACGACGAGCGCCCCGATCTCGCGGGCCGCCGCCACGACGCGCGCAAGCTCCTCGACGCCCAGGACCTCCCCCGTCGGGTTTCCGGGCGAGTTGACCCAGACGAGCCGCACGTCGCTGCGCCCGGCCCAGTCCTCGACCCGGTCCGTCGCGAGCGGGGTCGCCCCGGCGAGGCGCGCGCCGACGTCGTACGTCGGGTAGGCCGTGGCGGGGTGCACGACGACGTCCCCCGGTCCCAGCCTCAGCAGCGAGGGCAGCAGACCGACGAGCTCCTTGGAGCCCACCGTGGGCAGGACGGCGTCCGGGTCGAGCCCGGGCACGCCGCGACGGCGGTCGAACCAGCCCACGACGGCCTCACGCAGCGCGGAGGTCCCGTGCGTGGTCGGGTAGCCGTGCGCGTCGCCGGCCGCGGCGAGCGCATCACGGACGACGGCAGGGGTCGGGTCGACCGGCGTGCCGATCGACAGGTCGACGATGCCCCGCGGGTGCGCGCGTGCGCGCTCCGCGTAGGGCGTGAGCGAGTCCCACGGGTAGGCGAGGCCACCCAGGTCGGCGAATCCCATGCTCTGCTGCTCGCGCTCAGGCCTGCGGGGCCAGGGCCGCGATCATCGGGTCGTCCTTCTCGATCATGCCCATCTTCGCCGCACCACCCGGCGAACCCAGGTCGTCGAAGAACTCCACGTTCGCCCGGTAGTAGTCGCTCCACTCCGACGGCACGTCGTCCTCGTAGTAGATCGCCTCCACCGGACACACCGGCTCGCACGCACCACAGTCCACGCACTCGTCCGGATGGATGTACAACGACCGCTTGCCCTCGTAGATGCAGTCCACCGGACACTCCTCGATGCACGCCTTGTCCTTCACGTCCACACAAGGCTGAGCAATCACGTACGTCACGTCGGAGGTTCCCTTTCACCTGCTGCACCGAGCACTTCCCCCTAGTATCGCTCAGGAACGGGGCATCCCGGCCATCGGCGGACGAAGAGAGCGTGAGCACGACCATGAACTCCACCCCGCGCCCGGCGCTCGACCCGCAGTGGGCCACGTGGCCCCCGGGCGCCCGCGTCGTGGTCCGGCGACGGCTCACGCCGGACGAGGCGCGCGCGACCCAGGACCCCGCGACCGGGGAGGGGCAGTCGGTGACCGACGTGATCGGGATCGTCCTGTCGGTCTCCCCCGGCGTCTCGCTCACCCTGCGTACCGACGCGGGCGGCTCGCACGAGTCGGTCGAGGTGACGATCCCCGCCGAGCAGCTCGTGGCCGCCAAGCGGATCCCGCCCCGGCCGCCGCGCAGGCTGCCGCGTCAGCCGGTCGACTGACCGCCTCAGGCGGGGACGACCGCCGCGATCGCGCTCACCTCGATCAGGGCACCGGGCACGCCCAGGCCCGCGACGCGCGCGGCCGTGACGAGCGGCGGCACCCCCGGCCCGGCGAGCCGTGGCGCGATCGCGCCGTAGGCCGCGCCCAGGTCGGCGTCCTCGACCAGCAGCACCGTCCACTGCACGACGTCGGCGAGCGTGGCCCCCGCAGCCTCGAGCGCGACGTTCACGTTGTCGATGGTCCGGACCGACTGCTCCGCGACGTCGTTCGAGACGACCGCCCCCGTGTCGTCGACGCCGTTCTGGCCGCCGACGTAGATGGTCGTGGCGCCCGGAGGGACGATCGCGACATGGCTGAACGCCGGGCTCACGACGAGCCCGGCCGGCTGAATCCGTGTGATCTCCATGACGTCCACGGTTCCACCCGCCACCGACACGCGCGCGGCGTGCGACGTGCGACGTGCGACGTGCCCGTGGTGGGCGCGGCGGGCGCGTGGAGCCCTAGCGCGCGAGCTCCACCAGGTCACCGTGCACCGCGACGACCGCCCACCCCGCGAGGGAGAGCTCGACGAGCTCGGAGAACCACTCCGGTTCTCCGAGGTCGACCGACAACCGCTCCGCCCCGACGGCGTCCGCACCACCCGGCGTCGCCGACCCGCCCGGCGGCAGCGGCGCCGTCGGCGCGGGCCCCGTCGGCAGCGACCCACCAGGCGTCGCGGGCACCACCGCGGCCGCTCCCCGGGGCTGCCACGTCGCCCGGACGTCGTCGGCCCGGTCGAAGAACTCCGTCGTGGCGGCGTTCGCCTCCAGCGCCGTCGCGAGCGCCTCGAGGTCACGCGCCGCGAGCCGCAGGGCCGGAGCGACCCAGCCTGCGTTCTCGGTGAGCATGGCCTCGGTCCGACGCGGGTCCGTCCGACCCACGCGGGTACCGTCCCGGAAGCTCCCCGCGGCCAGCGCCAGCGCCACCTCCCGGACCGGGGCGGCGGACACGAGGTTGAGCAGCTCGATCGCGAACGCGTGCGGGACGTGGCTGATGAGCGCTGCTGCTTCGTCGTGCACGTCGTCGGTCAGCACGAAGGCGCGACCGCCCGCGGCACCCGTCACGAGCGCCAGCACGGTCGCGAGCGGCTCGGGCCGGGTCCTGTCGGTGACCGTGACGGCCCACCGAGCCCCGTCGAGCAGCCCCGCCGACGACGCGGCGAACCCCGACGCCTCGGTCCCCGCCATGGGGTGCGCGCCGACGTACCGGTCCCCCAGGCCGCACCCCTCCAGGACCTCGCGCACCGGCCCCTTGACCGACCCGACGTCCGTGACGACGGTCGTCGCGGGCAGGTGCCGGGCGACCTCGGTCGCCACGGGGCGCATGGCCCGCAACGGGACCGCGAGGACCAGGACCTCCGGGGCCGACGCGCACAGCGACTCGACATCCTCGACCACCCAGATCCCGGAGTCCGCAGCCTGCGCCCGCGTCTCGGCCGAGGAGTCGTACCCCGTGACCGTCACGCCCTGGCGGGCCAGGCGCCGGGCCAGCGACCCGCCGATGAGCCCGAGCCCCAGGACGGCGACCGTCCGGGGGCCGTGGCGGTACGCAGCCTCGTCGCGCCTCACGCCCACAGCAGCCCCCGGTCGAGCTCGTCGGCCCCGGCACCTGCCCGGACCGACCCCACCGGGACGTGGTCGGTGGACAGCGCCTCGTCGAGCTCCCCCCGCGCCGGGAAGACCCCCAGCGTCTTGACCGAGTCCCCCGCCCGGAGCAGCCCGTCGAGGACCTCGCGCACGGCAGGCTCCCAGGGCGCGGCGTCGACCGTCAGGACGAACACGTACTTGCCCTCGAGCGCCTTGAGCGGGCGTGTGATGAGGCTCGACAGGTTCACACCCCCCGCCCCGAACGCCTGCGTGATCCTCGCCAGCACACCGGGCCCCGTGACGTGCGGCGTCAGCGCGAGCATGGTGCGCCACTGGGCGTCCGCCCCAGCCGCACGGGCGGCGGCGAGCGCGACCTGCGCCCGGTCACGACGGACGATCGTCAGGAACCTCGTCCGTGCGCCGCGGAAGTCCTCGACCCCGGCCTCGAGCAGGTCGAGGCCGTACAGCTCGCCGCAGATGGCAGGACCGATCGCGATCTGGTGCTCGGTCGCGTCACGGCACGCCGCAGCGTTGGACGACGCCGGGACAGGGACCGCGCCCGACCGCACCACGAAGTCCTGGCACTGGGCCAGTCCGTGCGGGTGGGCCGTGACCTCGATCAGCTCGCCGTGCCCCGGACGGACGAACGCGTCGAACGTGATCTCCAGGACCACCTCGTCGATCGCGACGACGTCCTCGCTTCCCACGATCGCGTCGAGCGACGGGACCACATACCCCTCGACCGAGTTCTCGATCGCCACGATGCCGTGGTCGAGCTCACCCGAGGCGACCCCCGCGTAGACGTCGGTCACGGTCAGCGCCGGGACGAGCTCGACGTCCGCCCCACCGTCGGTGCCGTCGCCACCCCGGGCGGGCGACGTCGTCGGGCCTGCTCCCGCGGCTGCCTGCGCGCGCACCCACCGGACCGCCGCCTGGTGCGTGAACGTCCCCTCCGGCCCGAGGTAGGCGACCCTGGTCACGAGCCCACGTGCTCCGGCGCCCACTGCGGGGCCAGGGCGTCAGGCCCCGGGACGAACTCCCGGCCCGGGAGGACCGCGAGCACCCGGTGGGCGACGTCGCGCGAGGACAGCTCGGCGATGAGCCCGGTCAGCACCGAGGCGTCGGGGCACGAGAAGGACGAGAAGAAGATGTGCGGGCCCGCCGACGAGCGGTGGCTGCGCAGGTGCTGCATGTCGATCCCGCTCTCCGCGATGACCGAGAGGGTCTGCTGGAGCGAGCCGCGGTGGTCGTCTCGGGGACCGAACGCGAACCAGACCTGCGCCTCGCCCGCGAACTCCGGTGCGGGGCGACGAGCCTCGACCAGGCCGTACCAGATCGGCGCGCCCTCGCTCAGGCGCGCGCTGCCGGGGATCTCCTCCCACCCGGCCGGGATCTCCGAGCGCTCGACGACGAGCGTCCCGCTGGGCCCCGCCAGGGCGATCCTCTCGTCGAGCGCGGTCCGTGACGGGACCAGGCGCGGGTTCGCCCCCAGCGTCCGCAGGACGTGACGGCAGTCGCGCATGCCGGCCTCGTCGACGACGACGCTGCCCGTGGACTGCCCCGGGCGACCGGCCCACACCCACTGCGCGGGGACCGCGACCGCGGACGTGATGACCAGCGACGGCGCCGCGGCCAGCAGCGCACGCTCGAGGTCGTGGGACGGCTGCGCCGGGTGGCCGATGTGCACGACAGCAGCCAGGTCGTCGATGCTCGCGACCGTCGCAAGGGTCGTCGACGTGGACCCCAGGTCCAGCAGGTCGTCCGCCCCCGTGCCCGCGGGCCAGCCGTCCGCGCCGTGCCACTTCGCGATCTGTGCGGCGAGCCGTGCGTGGGCCCCCGACTCGCGTTCACTACGTCCGAGCATCGAGTGTCCTCGCCCCTCTCACGGTGGCCGCGCGTGCGCGGCGCCTGTCAGCGTCCGACGAGCAGTCTAGCGGCGGGCCTCCTGCCGACGGGGAGCACGAGCTCCCCTGAGACGCAAGGGCTCGCCCGCGGCCGTCCCCCGCCCCGGAAGCGACGGAGCGGGCCGAGACCTGTCGGTCCCGACCCGCTCACCTCAGCCCGGCGCGTACCGGCGGAGGTCCGTCACTGCGGGCTCAGGGCCCGCAGACGACCTGGTTGTCCGGCTTGTACGTCCACCGGTCCGACTCCTCCTTGACGACCTTCCCCTCGAGGAGGAGCTTGCGGTACGTCGTGATCGAGAAGCCCGCGTTGCCCTTGGCCTGGGGCACGCAGTCCGGCCCCGAGTGCGTCACCGTGGTCGGCTCGACCACGTTCTGCTTGCCGCTCGAGGACTCCTCCACGGTCCAGTACTTCGTGCTCCAGATCGCCACGTGGAGCTGACCGCCGCCGACCCAGGACTGCATGAGCACACCGTAGGGCGTGTTGTTCTTGAACTTCATGTCGATCGAGCCGACGAAGATCGTCGCCTCACGACCGGCGGGGTAGCGGCTGAACCAGTAGCTGTGCTGGCGGTGCTCGACGTCCTCGAGCCCCGCGTAGAAGCCGGCGTTGTAGGTCGTCGTGGCCATCTGCGACAGACCGCCGCCGATGCCCTCGACGTGCTTGCCGTCCTGGACGATGCCTGCCGAGTAGTAGCCGCCGGCCGCCGTGATCGGGGACAGGGTGTCCGTCAGGGAGAACGTCTCGCCCGGCTTGACCAGGGTGCCGTTGACCTTGCTCGCCCCGACCCTGAGGTTCTCGGTGCGCTGGGCGTCGCTCGTCAGGTTCGTGGAGAACTCGGAGATCTTCTCCTTGACGCCGAGCGCCTCGAGCGCCGCGACCGACTCTGCGGGGTCCGACTGCGTGAGCTCGACCGTCGCCGTCCGCTCGGTGCCGAGGGCGGCCGTCGTGACCGCGGAGCTCAGGGCGACCGGATCGATCGTGGTGCCTGGCTCGCCCCCTTCGATGACGGGCGCTCCGTTGACGAAGACGAACTTCGCGTCCGCTGCCTCGTCGAGCAGGTTGTCGGTCCCCGCGACGACGGCCTCGAGCAGCGTCGGGCCGTCGAAGGTGAGCTGGAGCGCGCCGTCCGTCGGGTTGAAGGCGGCTGCGGACGCAAGGACGTCGGGCGAGAGCTCGGCCTGCTGACCGCCGACCGCGACCGTGACGGGGGCCGAGACGACGCTCTGCGCCTGAGCGAGCGCCGCGTCCGTCTCCTCCTGCGTGACGGCCGGTGCTTCCGGCGTCGTCGGGAGGTCGAGCGGGTCGGAGCCCGTGAGCCAGGAGGTGCTGATGATCTCGATCGACTCGTCCTCGACGATCTCCGCGCCGTCCTGCGCCGGCGTCGCCACGGGCTGCCCGTCCGTGAACACGACGTTGCCGTCGACCGGCTCGAGCGCGAGCCGGGCCTTGAGCTCGGCGACCTGGGCCTCGAGCTTCTTGTCGTCGACCGTCGTCACGGGCTCCTCGTCCGTGCCCCCGAAGACGTGCTTCCAGAGCTGGACGGGACTCATCGAGAACGACGTGAGCTCGTCGGCCGTCGCCTGCGCGTCGAACGCGAGCCCGGCTGCTGCCGGGTCGAGCGTCGTCGTCGAGGCTCCTGCCTGGAGCGTGATCGGCTCGGCAGCGCGTCCCCCGAGCCCCTTCTCGAGCGCAGCCGTGGCCGCCTGCGTGTCGAGGCCTCCCACGGACACCCCTGCCACGGTGGTCTCCGGCGGGACCTTGTCCGAGTAGAACCACTGCGCCCCGGTGTAGAGCCCGCCGAGCACGACGACCCCGATCCCCGCCCACAGCGCCACCTTGGGCAGACGGCTGGGTGCCTTGTCACCGGAGATCCCGTCGAGCGGCGACCCGCCGTCGGTCGGTGCGTCCGGCGCCGCCCCTTCGGGGGCACCGACCGGGGTGAACGCCGACGCGATCGAGGTGCGCGCCGGTGCGGCGGCCGCCTCCTGCGCGGGGGTCGTCGCGGCGCCCGACGTCGCAGCGCTCGTCCACGCCGACGTCGCCGGGGCGAAGGGCGACACGGGAGGCGTCGAGCCTGCCTGCGCAGCGGGCTCGACCGCAGCCGGCTCGACGACGGGGTGCATGACCTGCGTGGACTGGGCGTCCGCGGCGGGCTCGACGTCCGTGGCGGGCGTCGGCGCAGCGGCCGAGACCGGGGCCGAGGGGGTGGGCGTCGGCGCGGCAGGGGTCTCCGCCGCCACCGGCAGGACCGCCGTCCGGTCCTGCGATGCGTCAGGGGTGGAGGCGACCGGCGCGGGTGTCTCGGGCACCTGCTGGACGACGGGGACGGCGACCGGCTCCTCGAACGCGAAGACACGGGGCGAGTACGGCACGTCGTCGTCGTCATCGAAGCTGGGGCGACGGGGCTCGGCGACCGAGGGCGTAGCGACCGGCTCGACTGGCTCAGCCGGGGTCTCCGGCGTCGCAGCGCTCGGGGTGGGCGGCGCGACCGGCGTCTCCGGCGTCGCAGCACTCGGGGCGACCGGCTCGACCGGGGTCTCCGGCGTCTCCGGCGTCGCGGCGCTCGGGGCGACCGGCTCGGCCGGGGTCTCCGGCGTCGCAGCACTCGGGACGTTGGTCGTGACCGCGGGCGACTCCTCGACCAGCCCCGGCGCCGGGTCGATCACCGCAGCGTCGCTCTCCGCAGGCTCGCTCCCGGCCGCCGTGCTGCCGGTGGCGTCGGCACGGTGCTCGCCGGCCTCGGAGGTCGCTGCCGTGACGGACTCCGCCGGGGCACCCGGATCGGTGCTCTCGGGAGGCGTGCCGTCCGTCGGCTGCTCCGGGGTCGACACCTCGTCGTTCGTGCTCGGTTCCTGCGCGTTCTCACGCTCGGTCGGGTGGCCCATCGACTGTCTCCGTGACGGTTCTGGCGCGCGGCGAAGGCCGCGACGAAGGAGGGTGGTGCGGACTGCCCGCGGGGGGCAATTCTATGCGTCCGTACCGATCTGTCCGGTCGGTGTCCGGCGTGAAGATCCGGTGACGATCTGTGCCGCCGGGTGGCTTGCGACGCCAGACCGCAGCGGCTGATCGCTGAACCACGACCACGGCAGGAAGGCGACGATCGCGACGACGGCCATCCCGCCGTAGACCCACACGAGCCCGACGGTCTGGTTCGGGACCAGCAGGTCACCGCCGGGCCCCTCGGACGCGAGGACCTGCACCGCCACGACCCAGCCGATCGCGTAGCCGGCGACTCCCGCCCAACCGGTCCACGCCCGTGCGAGGACCCCCCCGGCGAGGACCGCGAGCAGCGCCACGACGATCCCGACGGGCAGCAGGTGGTCCGTCACCACGACACGGTGCATCACGGTGCCGACGGCTCCCACCACGAGACCGAGCACCACGCACAGCAGCGCGCGCCCGATCGTGCGGGCCCCGGTGTTCTTCACTGTGCCCACGCTACTGGTCCTGTCTGATCATTTCCCGTGAACCTGCGGGGAGGTCCCGCAGACTCCGGGGTCACGGTGTAGAACTCACGTGAAGGAAGGGCGGCGAGGACGTCGTTGCTCAAGGCGTACCACCCGAGGACGCCGTCGGGCGCCTCGGACGGTGACGCATCGCTGCGGGCTGCCACCGGTACGGTCCCGACGTGCTGGACCTGGGTCGCGTGCGCGCGCAGCGCGCCGACCACCGCGTCGAGCACGGGCTTCACCTCGACGACCACGACCTCCTCGAGGTCGTCCTTCGCCACGGGAGGCAGGTCCTCGTGCGGGTCCGGCAGCGTGAGGTCGGGATGCTCGGCGAGCAGGGCACGGACGCCCGGCAGGCCGGCCAGCTCGCGACGAGCGGCTCGCGCCACCGCGGTAGGCACGACGGACTGCCACAGCTCCGGGCCCGGCTCCCGCGCGTCGCCCTCGGGCACTCGTGCGCCGACCGGTGCGACGCCGTCGGGCGTGCCGTGCTCGCCGCCGACGGCCAGCGCGATGGCTCGGAGCGTGATCTCGTGCGCCCGGACGTGGTCCGGGTGCCCGTACCCACCTGACGGCTCGTACGTCACGACGACCCGGGGCCGCCGCTCGCGCAGGACGCGCGCCAGGCGGTGCGCCGCGTCGTCGAGCGGGACGCCGACGAGCGCGCCGTCCGGGAGATCGGCCTCCGCTGCCGCCCGCGCGATGCCGGGCGCGGCCCACGCCATGCCCGAGTCGCGGAAGGCGACGCGTGCGCCGGCGCCCGCGTCCTCGGCGCTCTCGTCGGGCTCGACCTGGTCGAGGAACACGTGGTCGGACACCCCCAGGCTCGCCAGAGCCTCGGCGAGCTCTCCCTCGCGGTGTGCCGCAAGAGCAGGACCGTCACCCTCGAGGTGCGCGAGCTCCGTGCCGATCACCTCGCCCTGCTCGCCCCGCGTGCACGTCACGAGCGTCACGGGCTCACCGGACGCGGCCCACGTCGCCAGCAGCGCGCCGGTCGCGAGGGTCTCGTCGTCGGGATGGGCGTGCACCGCGAGCAGCCCGCCGCGGGGCCGGACCGGCTCGGACCTCATACGTCCTCCAAGGGGGCGGGTAGTGCGGAGCCCGCACCGCCGGTCACGAGGACCGGCGGCACGGGCTGCACGCTCAGCGGTGGTGCCGTCCTGCGGTGATCAGGACTTCTTCGCGCGCGAGAACGCGCGGGCGCGCTCGGTCTGGTCCAGGATGACCTTGCGGATGCGCACGACCTCGGGGGTGACCTCGACGCACTCGTCCTCGCGTGCGAACTCGAGCGACTCCTCGAGCGTCAGGTGCTTCGGGGGCGTGAGGTTCTCGAAGGTGTCGGAAGAGGCTGCACGCATGTTCGTGAGCTTCTTCTCCTTCGTGATGTTGACGTCCATGTCCTCGTTGCGCGAGTTCTCGCCGACGATCATGCCCTCGTAGACCTCCTGCGTGGGGTCGACGAAGAAGGAGCCGCGCTCCTGCAGGTTGATCATCGCGAACGGCGTCACGACACCGGCACGGTCCGCGACGAGCGAGCCGTTGACACGGGTCTCGATGGGGCCGGCCCACGGCTCGTAGCCCTCGGCGATCGAGGACGCGATGCCCGTGCCGCGCGTGTCCGTGAGGAAGCGGGTGCGGAAGCCGATGAGGCCACGCGCCGGGACGACGAACTCCATGCGGACCCAGCCCGTGCCGTGGTTCGACATGGTCTCCATGCGGCCCTTGCGCTGCGCGAGGAGCTGCGTGACGTTGCCCAGGTACTCCTCGGGCACGTCGATCGTCATGCGCTCCATGGGCTCGTGACGCTTGCCGTCGACCTGCTTGGTGACGACCTGCGGCTTGCCCACGGTCAGCTCGAAGCCCTCGCGACGCATCTGCTCGACGAGGATGGCCAGCGCGAGCTCGCCGCGGCCCTGGACCTCCCAGGCGTCAGGACGCTCGGTCGGCAGGACGCGCAGCGACACGTTGCCGATGAGCTCCTTGTCGAGGCGGTCCTTGACCTGGCGGGCCGTGACCTTGTGCCCCTTGCCGCCCTTGCCCGCGAGCGGGGAGGTGTTGATTCCGATCGTCATCGAGATCGCCGGGTCGTCGACCGTGATGAGCGGCAGCGGACGCGGGTCGTCGGGGTCCGTGAGGGTCTCACCGATGGTGATGTCCTCGATGCCGGCGACCGCGACGATCTCGCCCGGGCCCGCCGAGTCGGTGGGCACGCGGGTGAGCGCCTTGGTCTCGAGGAGCTCGGTGATCTTGACGTTCTGCATCGTGCCGTCGGCACGGGCCCACGCCACGGTCTGGCCCTTGTGGATGGTGCCGTTGAAGATGCGCAGCAGCGCGAGGCGGCCGAGGAACGGCGACGCGTCGAGGTTCGTGACGTGAGCCTGGAGCGGCGCGCCCTCCTCGTACGTGGGGGCCGGGATCTTGTCGAGGATGACCTTGAACAGGGGCTCGAGGTTCTCGCTGTCGGGGACCGAGCCGTCGGCGGGCTGCTCCGTCGAGGCGCGCCCCACCTTGGCCGCGGCGTACACGACAGGCATGTCGAGGATCGCGTCGAGGTCGAGGTCGGGGACCTCGTCGGCGAGGTCGCTCGCGAGACCCAGCAGGAGGTCGGTCGCCTCGGCGACGACCTCCTCGATGCGCGAGTCGGGGCGGTCGGTCTTGTTGACCACGAGGATCACGGGCAGCTTGGCGACGAGCGCCTTGCGCAGCACGAAGCGCGTCTGGGGCAGCGGGCCCTCCGAGGCGTCGACGAGGAGCACGACACCGTCGACCATGGACAGGCCGCGCTCGACCTCACCACCGAAGTCGGCGTGGCCCGGGGTGTCGATCACGTTGATCGTGATGCCCTCCGGGTGCCCCGCCTCGACGGCCGCCGGGCCGGCGTAGTGCACGGCGGTGTTCTTCGCGAGGATCGTGATGCCCTTCTCGCGCTCCAGGTCACCGGAGTCCATGGCCCGCTCGTCGACGTGCGCGTGAGCGCCGAAGGCGCCGGACTGGTGCAGCATCGCGTCGACGAGGGTCGTCTTGCCGTGGTCGACGTGGGCGACGATCGCCACGTTGCGCAGGTCAGAGCGCACAGACATACAGAACTCATTTCGGGAGAGGAGCGAGCGACGGAGGATTCCGCCCCGGAGCTGGTGGCCGGCGGACGGGCGCCGCCCGCGCAGAGCACGCGCGCGCCGTCGTCCGGGCACGGCTATCTTACCGGGTGCGAGCCAGTGGGTGGAGAGGGTGCTCCGTCACACCCGTCCCTCGCCCCGCCACAACGCGAGATGCCCGACGAC
>NZ_JBHUAD010000099.1:0-13802 GCF_042789955.1 Oerskovia sp. NPDC056781 | reverse complement strand
GGAGCGGCGGCACGGGGGCGGAGACGACCGTGGTGCGCCCTGTCAGGGTGCCGTGACGAAGATGTGACGCGCGACGTCGTCGGGCAGGTCGAGAACCGTCTCCGCACCCTCCGCGGACACCGTGAACGACCCCGCCTCCGGCGTGACCGCGACCTCCTGGCGGGGCAGGATGCCGGCGGCCGCGAGGCGCGCGAGCAGGTCCGTGTCCGTCTGGAGCGGCTCCGCGATGCGCTGCACGACCACGCGCAGCTCGCCGGGCGCGCGCCCCGCACGGTCCGCCGCAGCAACGTAGGACGGCAGCGACACGACGCCGTCGAGGTACTCGATCTCCTGGATCTGCTCGCCCAGCTCCGACAGGCCCGGGATGGGGTTGCCGTACGGGTCGTAGTGCGGGTGGTCGAGCAAGCCGATGAGGCGCTTCTCGACGAGCTCGCTCATCACGTGCTCCCACCGGCAGGCCTCGACGTGCACGAACTCCCAGTCGAGCTTGATGACGTCGGTCAGGAGGCGCTCCGCGAGACGGTGCTTGCGCATGACGCGCTGCGCCTTCGCGTGGCCGTCCGGGGTGAGCTCGAGGTGACGGTCGCCCGTCACCACGACCAGACCGTCACGCTCCATGCGCGCCACCGTCTGGGAGACGGTGGGGCCCGAGTGGCCGAGACGCTCCGCGATGCGCGCGCGCAGAGGGACGATCCCCTCCTCGTCGAGCTCGTAGATGGTCTTCAGATACATCTCGGTGGTGTCGATCAGGTCGGTCACGTCGCGCTCCTGTCGCTTGGGGGCTTGGGGGCACCTGCCGCACCGGCGGGCCGCTGACCACTAGTTTAGGTCCGAGCCACCGACATTGTGGACGGCGAGCGGTGTTCGCGCCAGGCCGGACTATCGTTGCCCCGTGCCCGAGCCCACCCAGATCACCGTCCCCCACCACCTGCTGCCCAGCGACGGCCGCTTCGGCTGCGGTCCCTCCAAGGTCCGCGAGGCGCAGGTCCGCGCGCTCACGGAGGCGGGCACGTCCCTGCTGGGGACCTCTCACCGCCAGGCGCCGGTCAAGTCTCTGGTCGGTCGGATCCGGTCCGGTCTCGCCGAGCTCTTCGACGCCCCGGACGGCTACGAGGTCGTCCTGGGCAACGGCGGGTCGTCGGCGTTCTGGGACGTCGCGACGCTGTGTCTGGTGCGCGAGCGCGCCCAGCACGCGGCGTTCGGCGAGTTCGGCGCCAAGTTCGCGACCGCGACGACGCGTGCGCCGTTCCTTGCCCCCTCGCAGGTGATCACCGCTCCTCCGGGGTCGGTCGCCCTCCCCGAGGCCGCGGACGGGATCGACGTCTACGCCTGGCCCCACAACGAGACCTCGACGGGAGCCATGGCCCCGGTGCGCCGCGTCCCCGGTGCGCGCGAGCAGGGCGCGCTCACCCTGGTCGACGCGACGTCGGGCGCGGGTGCCCTCCCGGTCGACCTCGCGGAGACGGACGTCTACTACTTCGCGCCGCAGAAGGTCTTCGGGTCCGACGGCGGGCTGTGGGTCGCGATCATGTCGCCCGACGCCGTCGCACGCGCCCAGGAGATCGAGTCGGGCGACCGCTGGGTCCCCGAGTTCCTCTCGCTCGGCGCGGCGATCACGAACTCGCGCCAGGACCAGACCCTCAACACCCCGGCCGTCGCGACGCTCGTGACGTTCGCCGAGCAGGTGGACTGGCTCAACGAGCAGGGCGGCCTCGCGTGGGCGAGCGAACGGTCGGCGACGTCGGCCCGGACCCTGTACTCGTGGGCCGAGTCCCGCGACTGGGCCACCCCCTTCGTGGCGCGCCCCGAGGACCGGTCCACCGTCGTCGGGACGATCGACCTCGACGAGTCGATCGACGCGACGCAGGTCATCACCGCACTGCGTGCCAACGGGATCCTCGACGTGTTCCCCTACCGCAAGCTCGGGCGCAACCAGCTCCGCATCGGGATGTTCCCCGCGATCGAGCCCACGGACGTCGAGCTGCTCACGCGCAGCATCGACTTCGTGGTCGACGCGTTGGTCTGATCCCCTGACGAGCGATGCCCGCTCCGCCGGTCGTGGCGGGGCGGGCATCGTCGTGCTGAACGGTGCACGACGCGCGCCGGGAGGACCAGGGGGCCTGGCGCGGCCAGCGGCTCAGGCGGCCGAGGCGGCGTCCTCGGCGTCGTCCACACCGAGCCGACGGCGCGTCTCGCTGCGCGCGTTGCGTTCCTTGGGGGTCCCACCCTCGGGGTAGGTGACCACGAGGTGGGGACGTCGGGTCACGCGGTAGCTGACCGTGAACTTCCAGTTCCGCATGGCCCAGATCGCGGCCCCCACGGAGACCAGGAGCGCCGTGATGGATCCGATCCCGATCGCCCAGCGCGGCCCGTAGGCCTCGGCGATCCAGCCGACGATCGGTGCACCGACGGGCGTCGCGCCCAGGAACACGATCATGTACAGGGACATGACGCGCCCGCGCATGACGGGGTCGGTGGTCATCTGGATGGTCGTGTTGGCCGCGGTCATCATCGTCAGCGACATGAAGCCCACAGGGATGCAGGCGATCGCGAAGGTCGTGTAGCTCGGCATGAGCGCCATGACCCCGGTCGCGATCGCGAAGCCGAAGGCCGACCCGATCACGAGCCGCACGCGCGGCCGCTCCCGCCGGGCCGCCATGAGCGCACCCGTGAGCGACCCGATCGCGAGGATCGAGCCGAGCATGCCGTACTCCCCCGCGCCCATCCCGAACTCGACGCGCGCCATCATCGCGGACGTCAGCTGGAAGTTGAGCCCGAACGTCGAGACGACGCTCAGCACGACCATGATGACGATGATGTCCGAGCGGCCACGCACGTACCGGATGCCCTCGCGGATCTGCCCCTTCTCGCGCGAGGCGCTCGGCAGCTTGTGCATCTCCCGGGTGCGCATGCGCGAGAGCGCGAGGATGGTCGCGCCGAAGCTGATGCCGTTGATGATGAAGACCCAGCCCGTGCCCACCGCGGCGATCAGCAGGCCGGCGACGCCGGGGCCGATGAGGCGGGCCGCGTTGAACGAGGCGCTGTTGAGGCCCACCGCGTTGGACAGCTTGTCGCTGGGCACCATCTCGGCGACGAACGTCTGGCGCACCGGTCCGTCGAGCGCGGAGACGCACCCGAGCGCGAGCGCGAAGCCGTAGACGTGCCACAGCTCGACGTGCCCCGACAGGACGAGGGCACCGAGGCCGAGCGCGAGCACGCCCGAGGCCCCCTGCGTTGCCATGAGCATCTTGCGGCGCGGCAGGCGGTCCGCGAGGACGCCCGCCCAGGCGGACAGCGCCAGGACGGGCGCGAACTGCAGTGCCGTGATGACGCCGACGGCGACGCCGGAGTTCGCCGTCAGGACGGTCAGGACGAGCCAGTCCTGCGCGATGCGCTGCATCCAGGTCCCGATGTTCGCGACGAGCGCGGACCCGAACCAGAGGCGGTAGTTGAAGTACTTGAGGGAGGAGAACGTCGCGCTCATCGGGCGGCGATCCGGGTCAACAGGTCACTGGCGCGGGCCAAGGTCTCTCTTTCGTCGGGGGTCAGGCTGATCAGCTGCTGGGTGAGCCACGCGTCGCGGCGCCGTCGGGTCTCCTTGACCTCGAGCACACCGGCCTCGGTGAGGGCCACGACGACCTGGCGCTTGTCCGTCGGGTGCTCGAGCTTGTGGACGAGTCCGAGCTCGACGAGCGCGTTCACGGTGCGCGTCATGGACGGCGGACGGATGCGCTCGTGGGTCGCGAGCGCGCCGGGGGTCATCTCGCCGTGCTTGTGGAGCACGGTCAGGACGCCGAACTGGCCCTCGGGCAGGTCGGCGCCGCCGCGCTGCGAGCGCAGCGCACGCGAGACGCGGGTGAGGGCGATGCGCAGGTCGCCGCCGAGGGTCGCGGGCCGACACTGCGCCTTCGTGGGGGACGAGGGCGTGGTCGGTTCCGCAGGAGGCACATCGTTACCTTAACTCATTACCTTAGGTAAGGAAAGGGTCCAGGTGGGGTGAGAACGCTCCCGGGCGGAGATCCGAGACGTCCCGAACGTCCGCTATGGTGTGCGCCGTGCATCAGGAACTCACCCTCGCCGAGACCCTCCACCTCCTCGGGCTCATGGGCCGCAATCTGCCGTCCTTCATCACCTCCGTCTCGGGGCGCGACGACGCGCTCGACCTCGTCGCGGAGCCGCGCCAGGTCAAGCGCCTGCCCGCGCCCCTCAAGCTCGCGACGCGCCTCGCGCCCACCGTCCGCGCGACGCTCCGCGTGGTCGACGTGACCGACGGCGTCGCGACCTTCTCCGTGGACGCGAACGCGGGCGGCCTGCCTGCGCACAAGCTCCTCGGGCTCGCCGCGAGCCGGATCGAGGCCGTCGTCGCCTCCAAGGGGCTGCCGGCAGGCTCGGTGCGCGTCCTGCCCGACGCGAGGATCGCACTCGACGTCCAGACCCTCCTCCAGGCCCGCCACCCCGGCACCCGCGTCGCCGGCATGACGTTCAGGGACGGGCTCGTCGTGCTCGACGGCGCCGCAGCCTGACAGACCGCCCCACGGCGCTCGCCCTGACCCGCCCACGGAGCGGCGCCCCGTCGCCCGGCGGCGCCCCGTCGCCCCGTCGATCAGCGTCGCCCCGTCGCTCAGCGGGGGGGCGCCGCCGTCGCTCGGTCGAGCAGGTCGAGGAAGGTCCGGTAGTACTCCTCGACGTAGTGCACCGGCGAACGACCCCACCGGTGGTCGGGGTCACCGACCACGAGGTGTGCCGGCACGCGGACGAACTGGTGCGGCGCCAGGTCCAGGCGCAGGCGTCCGTACATGTACTCGAGCAGGTGGTTCGCCTCGGCCGACGACTGGTGGTCGAACCGTGCCCCGTCGGCACTCCGCTCGGCCCAGCGAGCCTGGTGCACGATGATGCGGTCGGCCACGCCTGCCGCCGTGGCCTCGGCCATGAGACGACGGCGGCCCGCCTCCCAGGCCGTCAGGAAGTCGACGGACCCCGGGGCCACCCGGTGAAGGTCGGGCGAGATGCCACGGGTGCGGAGGAGCTCCGCCGACGGTGTTCCGACGCCGGCACGGTCGTCCACCAGGATCCCGAACCGTTCGTCGACGAGGTCGACGACGATCATGTCCGCCCGCGCTGCGGGCATAGCCCGCCGAAACACCTTGTCCAGGTCCCGCTCGACCATGCGTCGCTGGAAGGCCGAGGTAATGGTCGAGGTGTCGACCCCCTCGAGACCGTGGTCCGCGAAGGCGCTCGCGAGCGAGCTCCGAGCGTAGTAGTCGGCGATCCAGAACCTCGACTCCCCCGGCAACGCGAAGGCGTCGCGGGTGACACAGCTCCCATGGATCAGAACCGAACGCACGCCGGCGCCAGAAGGGAGCGCTGGTTCGGTCACTTCACCGTGGGCGGGAGCACCGCGAGCGATGCCTTGTTCTGCTCGACGAACTGTCCTGCCGTGTCGGTCGCGAACGACGCCATGAGCGGGTCGAGCAGCTCTCGGTTGAGCACGACGATCGACTGCCCGTCGGCAGAGCGCCCCGTGCCGTTGTGCGGCGCGGTGAGGAAGGTGACGTCGTTGGTCGACAGGCCGCGCGCGCTCATGTAGAGGGCCTGGATCCGGTCCATGGTCAGGCCCTCGTCGACCGCCACGGACTCGCTGAACGCCTTGAAGAAGGACGTCATCATGGGCACGTCGTTGCGGTTGTTGTTGACCTTCGCAAGGATCGATCGCATCCAGTTCTGCTGGCGCTGCGCGCGGCCGAAGTCGCCGTTGGCCAGACCGTGGCGCTGGCGCGTGTAGGCGAGGGCCTCCTCGCCCGACATGTTGTGCACACCCGCCGTGAACTGGACCTTCTTCCCGTCACCGATGTCCTCGGGGATGCGGATCAGCACGCCGCCCAGCGCATCGGTGAGCGTCGTGAAGGACGTGAAGTCGGTCAGGGCGAAGTGGTCGATCCGCACGCCCGTGAGCTGCTCGACGGTCTCGATCATGAGAGCCGGCCCACCGTAGGAGAACGCCGCGTTGATCTTGGCCTCGCCGTGCCCGGGGATCGGCACCCAGCTGTCTCGCGGGAACGAGACGACCTGCGCCGACTTCCTGTCCGCCGGCAGGTGGACGAGCATGATCGCGTCGGTGCGCTGGGCACCGGCCTGCCACTGCGAGGGATCGCCCGCCGAGATCCGGCTGTCCGAACCCAGGACGAGGATGTTGACCGCTTCGTTGGAGGCATCGGGGTTCGTCGGCGCCGGCGCCGGTCGGTCCTTGATGTCCGCGAAGGGGTCGGCGAGCTTCTCGATGTTCTGGTCGAGGCTCTGCCGGAACGCGACGACCGCGGCGAAGCCCCCGAGGCAGATCACTGCGACCAGGGCACCCAGGACGACGAGGGTGGTCCTCGTCCTGTTCTTGCGCCTGCGCACGTGACGACGGCCAGGGCTCACGTCGCGCGGATCAGGGGTGGACTCGGTCCCGACCGGGAGCTGCTCGTTGCCAGACACGGTTGCATCCTAAGGTACCCGGCGAGCCCTCGGGCCCGGAATCCCGCCCTTCGCGCACCTCTTCACCCCATGAGCAGCACAGGGGTTTCGTTCGGACACCCACCACAGCGATAGAATGTGGAGGTTTAGCGAGAGAACGTGGGACGTCCGTACGCCATTTCGCCCGATACGTGAAGGCGAGCGGGCTGTGCCGACCGATGTCCTCCCACACTGCCGAGGGAAATCAGGGGGACATGGACCGCCGCCGCACGAGGGGAGCGCTCCGCGCGCGACGGAAGCCGTCGTCGGGGCATCACGTCCTCCTGGTGACCCATCACTACGCCCCCGAGACCGGTGCGCCGCAGCGCCGTTGGGGGGCTCTCATCGACCGGTTCGTCAGTGCGGGTGTCGACGTGAGCGTGCTGACTCCCCCTCCGCACTACCCGTCGGGCACTCTCGCTCCTGGCTCCGCCGACCTGCGCCCGGGGACCGTCTCCCGCGGCGCGCACGGTGAGCGCATCATCCGGGTGCACTACCGGGAGCACACGACCGGCCTGGTCTCACGCACCGCGGACCACCTGGTGGCCGCCATCAGCTCGATCGAGCTGGGTCTGCGGCGCCTGCGCCGGCGCACCCACCGCCCGACCGTCGTGATCGGGACGGTGCCCGGGATCCCGAGCATGTTCGCGGCCTGGGCGCTCGCGCGGATCTTCCGCGCGGCCCTGGTGGTCGAGATGCGCGACGCCTGGCCCGACCTCATCCGGCCGAGCGGGATCATGACCGGTTCGCTCGCCCAGCGCCGTCCCGGTCGCGCCTTCGCGACGACGCTCGCCCACCGGGTCATCACGCGGTTGCAGTCACGCGCAGACCTGGTGGTGACCACGACGGAGACGTTCGCCGACGTCCTCCGGTCCCGTGGTGCCCGCAACGTCGCAGTCGTGCGCAACGGCACGGCCTTCCCCGTGGTCAGCCGTCCCGTCGTGGTGCCGGGAACCGACCTCGAGCCACGGCCGTTCCGCGTCGTCTACGCAGGCACGCTCGGCAGGTCACAGGGGCTCGAGGTCGCGGTGCGCGCCGCTGCGGAGGTCGAGTCGCGCGGGCTGCCGATCGAGGTCCGGATCGTCGGAGCAGGCAACGACGCGGCACAGCTCGCCGCACTCGCGCGTTCGTTGGGAGCACCGGTGACGGTCGGGCCGCCGATCCCCCACACCGAGATCGAGGCCCTGTACGACTGGGCGGACACCCTCGTGGTCTCGCTCCGTGACTGGGAGCCCTTCCAGTGGACCGTGCCCTCGAAGCTGTACGAGGTCATGGCCTCGGGGCACCACGTCACCGCGTGCGTCGCGGGAGAGTCGGCCGAGCTCGTCCTCGCGCTCGAGGCGGGGGACGTCGTGCCGCCCGGGGACGTCGAGGCGCTGGCGAACCTCTGGGCCGGCTATGCGGAGTCCGGGGTCGCCCCCGTCGCGAGCCGCGCCGCCAGTGCGTGGGTGGCGATCCATGCGAACGACGACGTCCTCGCCGCGACGTACCTCGCCCTGCTCGACGACCTGGCCCGATGAGCCGCCTGTCCGCCGTGCGGGGCCTCACCCGTAACGTCCGGTTCGCCCTGTCGTTCGGGACGCGCGCGCTCGTCGACGACCCGGTCTGGCTCCTCGTCCAGGCCGTGCGGCGCTCCCCCGCCCGGGTCCGGGCCGGCGCCGTGCGCGCCCTCGGCATGGCACCGTCCCCGTCGGCGCCGCGCGCTCTCTCGCGCTACCTCGCGGGCGACTCCGCCGGCGCTGCCGACGAGTCGACCCGACTGCTCGAGTCGTCCGGCGGGCGGTCGCGGATCGGCGCCGAGGTGGCCGTCGCCGTCGGGCGCCCCGACCTCCTGGACGCCGTCCCCTCACGTGGCCCGGCGCGCCTGCGCGCCCTGTGGCAGCGGGGCGACGTCGCTGCCCTGCGCGCGGCCCGGGCGTCGGGCCGCGCCGAGCGCCGCGTCCTCGCGAGCCTGCTGGGTCAGGTCGACGCCCTCGCGCCACACGCGGAGGTCGCACCTCGCGAGCGGCACGCCGCCTCTCCCGGCCCGACGGCGCCGCTCGCCGTCCTCCACCACCTCACCAACTCGTTGCCGCACACCCAGAGCGGCTACACCCTGCGCAGCCACGCGGTCCTGACGGCCCAGCGGGACGCGGGGATGCGGGTCGCGGCCACCACGAGAGCCGGCTACCCGGTGACCATCGGGTCGCTGGCCGCCCGGGAGGTCGACGTCGTCGACGGGATCCCGTATCGACGGCTGATCCCTTCGGGGCTGCCGAACGATCCCGCCCGGCGGTTCGCGGACGCGACCGACCTGCTCGTCCGGTCTGCGGAGGACTTCGCCCCCGACCTCCTGCACACGACGACCCCCGGGACCAACGGGGACGTCACCCGCGCGGCGGCCCGACGGCTGGGGATCCCGTGGGTCTACGAGGTGCGCGGTCTGCCCGAGGAGACCTGGGTCGCCTCGCACGGGACACCTGAGGCTCGCGAGGCCGCGGAGCGCTCCGAGCGCCGGGCGCTGCTCCGCGCCAAGGAGACCGAGCTCGCGACGGACGCGGACGCCGTCGTGACGCTGAGCGCGACCATGCGCGACGAGCTGGTCTCCCGCGGCGTGCCGGCCGAGCGGATCTCGGTCGTGCCGAACGCCGTGCGGTCCTCGCTCCTGGCCGAGCACCTTGCCCCCGCCGCTGCCCGGGCCGCGATCGGGCTGCCTGAGGCCGCGTTCGTCGTCGGCACCGTGAGCAGCCTCGTCGGGTACGAGGGGCACGACACGATCCTGCGCGCCGTCGCCGCGCTCCGGCGGCGAGGCGTCGACGCGACAGCGCTCGTCGTGGGCGACGGCGTCTCCCGGCCCTCCTTGGTGCGCCTCGCCGACGAGCTGGGGCTGGGCGCCCATGCGATCCTCCCGGGTCGGGTGCCGCACGAGGAGGCGTCCCTCTACATGGCGGCCCTCGACGTCTTCCTCGTGCCGCGTCGTGACGACCGCGTGACGCGGCTGGTCACGCCCCTCAAGCCGGTCGAGGCGATGGCGATCGGCAGGCCCGTGGTCGCGAGCGACCTGCCCGCTCTCGCCGAGGTGCTCGACGCTCCCCGCGGCGGCCACCTCGTCGCCCCGGACGACGTCGACGCATGGGCCGACGCGATCGAGTCGCTGCACCACGACGCGGCGCTCTCGGAGGCGCTCGTCACCCGAGGTCGAGCACTCGCGAGCGAGCGCACCTGGGCGAAGAACGCGGACGCATACCAGCGTATCTACCGACGTTGCCTAGGATTCGTCTCATGACCGCAGCATCGAAGGCCCGGACGACCGGGCAGACGGAGGAGAGCGCCGCCCCGGCCGACCTCTACTCGATGCTCTTCCAGGGGCCCGAGACCAAGGTCGAGGTCATCTCGGCAGGGCGCCTGACACGCGTCGGAGCACGACCACCGCTCGGGGACTACATCTCTCAGCTGTGGGAACGTCGCTACTTCCTGTGGGCCGACGCCCGGGCGAAGGTCACGAGCGGCACGCGAGAGACCCTGCTGGGGACAGCGTGGCTCGTCCTCAAGCCTGTCCTCGACGGGCTCACGTACTTCCTGATCTTCGGGCTGCTGCTCAAGTCCTCACGGGGCATCGAGAACTTCCTGGGATACCTGATCATCGGGGTCTTCCTCTTCTCGTTCACCACGCGATGCGTCACGGGCGGCGCCAAGTCGATCACCGCGGGACGGAACCTCATCAAGGCCTTCGCCTTCCCCCGCGCCGCGCTCCCCATCTCGGTCGTCCTGCGCGAGATGCTGAACATGATCCCTGTGCTTGCGGCGATGGTGGCGATCCTTGTCGTCCTTCCACCTGCCGAGGTGATCACCTGGCGGGTGCTCCTGGTACCGGGTGTCCTGGCGTTGCAGGTGGTCTTCTGCACCGGTCTGGCGATGCTCCTGGCACGCGCGGCCGCGAAGGTCCCCGACCTCAACCAGCTCATCTCGTTCGGGATGCGGTTGTGGCTCTACGGCTCGGCCGTCTTCTTCTCCTACGAGAAGTTCATCGACCACCCCCGGGTCCTCTCCCTCATGGAAGCCAACCCGATGTTCATGGTGCTGAGCATGGTGCGCGACTGCCTCCTCTACGGCGAGACTCCCGCAGGCTCGATGTGGCTCGCCCTGAGCGCGTGGGCCTTCGGCTCTCTGCTTGTCGGATTCCTCGTCTTCTGGCAGGGGGAAGAGTCGTATGGTCGCCTCTGACCCGTTCGCGTCCGCGACCGTGGCGGTGCAGGACATCCACGTGCGATACCGCGTCCCCTCGACGGACTCGGCCGAACGTCGACGTGCCAATCCGATCGCCCGGGCGGCGAAGTCGATCCTGGGACAGCAGCCCATGGTCACCGTCCGAGCACTTGCCGGCATCTCCTTCGTCGCCCGCTCGGGCGAGCAGATCGGCATCGTGGGCCAGAACGGATCGGGCAAGAGCACGCTGCTCCGCATCATCGCCGGACTCGAGAAGCCGGCTCGCGGTCAGGTTCTTGCGGAGAGCACCCCCGTCCTGATCGGCGTCAACGCCGCTCTGGTCCCCGACCTGTCCGGTGAGCAGAACGTCAGGCTCGGCTGCCTGGCCATGGGACTCACGCCGGAGGAGACGGCTCGTGCCGTCCCCGACGTCATCCAGCTCGCGGGTCTCGGCAAGTCCATCTACCTCCCGATGAAGACGTACTCGTCCGGTATGGGCTCGCGCCTTCGCTTCGCCATCGCCACTGCGGCGAACCCCGACATCCTCCTCATCGACGAGGCGCTCGCCACGGGCGACGCTGCGTTCCGTGAGAGAAGCGATGCGCGGATGAGACGCCTGAGAGACGGGGCAGGCACGGTGTTCCTGGTGAGCCATGCCGCGCAGACCATCGAAGAGACGTGCACACGGGCGATCTGGCTCAATCATGGTCGGCTCATCCTCGACGGGCCGGCCGAGGACGTCGCCCTTCGTTACCGCAAGTGGGCGTGGGCGCTCGCGAAGGACAAGCCCGACGAAGCGAAGACCATCATCGAGGACGCACTGAGCGAGCGCGCCGACACGCACATCCGCATCGAAGAGCCACCGGGAAGGCACTACACCCCCCGGCACGTACGTGGAGCTCGGCGTCCGGCCGACCAGCACAAGACAGAGAGCAGGTAGCGATGCGCCCCCGCATCATGACGGTGTACGGAACCCGTCCCGAGGCCATCAAGGTGGCACCCGTGATCAAGGCGCTCGAGGAGAGCCCGGACTTCGAGTCGGTGACCGTCGTCACGGGGCAGCACCGCGAGATGCTCGACCAGGTGAACGAGCTGTTCGGCATCGTCCCGGACCACGACCTCGACATCATGAGCCACGGTCAGACGCTCGCGCAGATCTTCGCGCGCATCATGGACGGGCTCGACCCGATCCTCGAGAAGGAGGAGCCTGCCGCGGTGATCGTGCAGGGCGACACGTCGACGTCGACGGCCGCAGCCCTCGCAGCCTTCTACCGCAGGATCCCCGTCATCCACGTCGAGGCCGGCCTGCGCTCGGGCAACATCCACTCCCCCTTCCCCGAGGAGGCGAACCGCAAGATCACGACCCAGATCGCCGCGCTGCACCTCGCGCCGACGCAGACCAGCCGGGCGAACCTGCTCGCCGAAGGCGTGGACGACTCGACGATCGTGGTCACCGGCAACACGGTCATCGATGCCCTCCTCACGACCGTCGGCAAGGAGATCGCCTTCAGCGACCCCCGCCTCGAGGGGCTCGCGGCGTCCGGCCGACGGATCCTGCTGGTGACGACGCACCGCCGCGAGAACTGGGGTGGAGCGATGGAAGGGGTCGGCCGTGCGCTCGCACGCATCTCCCGAGCGTTCCCCGACCTCGAGATCGTCCTCCCTGCGCACAGGAACCCCATCGTGCGTGACGCCGTGCTGCCGCAGCTCGAGGGCGTCGAGAACGTGACGGTCACCGAACCGCTGGCCTACGGGGAGTTCGCACGGATGATGTCGCTCAGCACCGTCATCCTCACCGACTCGGGCGGCGTGCAGGAAGAGGCGCCGAGCCTCGGCAAGCCGGTCCTCGTCATGCGCGACAACACTGAACGACCGGAAGCGGTCGACGCGGGGACCGTCCGACTCATCGGAACCGATGAAGACCTCATCGTCTCGAGCGTCACCGAGCTCCTCTCGGTCAGCGAGGTCTACGACACGATGGCCCGTTCCACGAACCCCTACGGTGACGGAACCAGCGCAGCCCGAAGCCTGCCCGCGATCGGTGCGCTGCTTCTCGCCGAGCAGTCCGACTAGAAGGGAGAGCTGTGCGGGTCTTCATTCACGGCAGCTGCGTCTCACGCGACCTGCTGACCCAGCTGAGCGAGCACGGGTTCGAGCTCAACCACTACTCGCCACGCCAGTCCCTCATCCCGCTTCTCGGCACCGTGCCGGATCTGATCCAGGCACTCGACACCTCCCGGCTCACGTCGAGGTTTCAACGGCGAGCGGCAGAGGGCACGATCACGGCGGACGTCGCGCGCGAGCTCGACCATCGACACGCGAACATCGACATGGTCCTCTGGGACATCACCGACGAACGACTCGGCGTCTACGAGGTCGGTCAGGGATATGTGACGCGAACGCTCGAACTGGTCGCCTCAGGTCTGGACACGTCGCTCCAGTCGGTCGGGCGGCACATCGCGTTCGGCACCGACGAGCACTTCCATCTCTGGTCGCAGAGCACACGCACGTGGGCCGACCAGCTTCGCCGCAGGGGACTGGCAGATCGCGTCGTCCTGACCGCTCCTCGATGGGCCACCGAGTTCACCGACGGCACGCCCACGCCGGCGAGCACCGGCATGGACGCGTCGCGGTACGAGGCCTTGGCGACGAGATACTACGAACAGGTGGCCCGCGAGCTCCCGTCCACTCGTTTCATCGGCCGGTCCGCGCCGACCACTTCCTCGCGCGACCACCGGTGGGGCCCCTCACCGTTCCACTTCAGCGACGAGACGAACTACCGCATGGCGACGGAGCTCTACGGCATCGCCTTCGATGCGCAGCAGGAGTTCCCCCCTCCCCGCCCGAGTGCGCAGAAGCGTGGCGACGGCACGGTCACGGTCTCCGGTCGGAAGACCTGGGGCACACAGTTCGCGCTCCATGTCTTCCAGGATCGGGAGCCTGTAGCCAAGTTCCGCTATCAGCCCGTCCCGGACTTCTCGCTCGATCTCCCTCCAGGCACCTATCGCGCGAAGCTCTTCCACAAGAACGAGACCACGGTCCTGGCGTCCTCGTCCTCGTCGTTCAAGGTCCCGTTGCGCTGAAACCCAGCACTGGTCGGACCGCGCCGGCTCCCCCCAGGG
>NZ_JBHUAD010000098.1:0-13815 GCF_042789955.1 Oerskovia sp. NPDC056781 | reverse complement strand
GCGCCCGGTGGGGCGCCACGGCCAGGGTGTCAGGTGATCAGGAACCGATCGCTGCCTGGATGTCGGCGATCATCTTGTCCCAGGTGGTGATCGGGTCGGCGCCACCGACGATCGCTGCCTCGGTCACGCCCCAGAAGCTCCACACGGAAGCCATCTCGGGGATCGAGGGCATGGGCAGGGCGTCGGCACCGACGGCACGGAAGCCGGCGATGATCGGGTCCTCCGCGGCGGCCTTGTCAGCCGAGACGGTCAGTGCCGGCGAACGGTTGCCCGCCTTGTACAGGGCCGTCTGGGCCTCCTCGGTCGAGAGGAAGTTGACGAGGAAGTCGTTGGCGACGAGCGCGTTCTTGCTCTGGTTGCTCAGGTAGAAGCCCTGGACGCCCACGAACGGCTGAGCGGTCTGGCCACCGGCGCTGGGGACCGGGTCGATCGCGAGGTTCAGGCCCTCGAAGGACTCGATCATCCACGGGCCGCCGACGATGAAGGGCGACTCGCCGTTCTTGAAGGCCTCGACCGCGATGTCGTACGTCGTGTCCTGGCTGAGCGTGCCGGCTGCGCCCTGCGCGCCGAGCCACGTCGCGAAGGCCTGGCCCTCGGGGCCGCCCATCGCGAGCTCGGAGCTGTAGGAGCCGTCCTCGTTCTGCGTGAACACGGGAGCGCCGAACGACGTCTGGAACGGGTAGTGCGTGTAGGGGTCACCCTTGGCACCGTCCGACTGGACGAGGATCGGGAACTTGGTCCCGGCGGCCTGGCCGGCGGCGACGGCCTCGTCCCACGTGGCCGGGGCGGTCGCGGCGAGCGCGGTGTTGCGGATCAGGGCGATGTTCTCGGTCGCGTAGGGCAGGCCGTAGACCTGGCCGTCCTGCGTGAAGGCCTCGATCGAGACCTTCTCGAACTCGGCGGCCTTGTCGCCGAGCTCGAGCGGTGCGACGACACCGTTGGTCGTGAACTCGCCGAGCCAGTCGTGCGCGCCGACCGTGATGTCGGGGCCCTTGCCCGTCGGGACCTGCGCGAGGAAGTCCGCGCGGATGTCGTCGAAGTTCTTGAGGACGACCTCGACCTTGGTGCCGGTCTCGGTCTCGAAGGCCTTCGCAGCGTCCGTGACCGCGGCCTGGCGGGTCTCGTCGACCCAGACCGTCAGCGCACCCGTCGTGTCTTCGGCCCCCGTGGTGGGGTCGTCTCCGCTACCGCCGCCGGAGCAGGCTGTGAGCGCCAGCGTGGTGCCGAGCGCTGCGGCAAGAAGGATGCTCCGTCGCATCTGAGTCACTCCCAAGCAATCGAGATGTCAGCCAAGGGTGGCGAACCTGCCCTCCTCGGCCCTGATGGGGACGACCGTACGACGCCGGGTAGCCATGATGCAAGCGCTTGCGGTAACTTTCATGCAACGCATTGCACATCACGATGAAACAGCTCATCGCGCACCGCCTCCGGGACTGAGACATCCAGCCCGCGAGCAACCAGGACGAGGAGGTCCGGTGTCCCCTACACTCCCCCACGTGCGTACCCGTCTCACAGATCTGGCCGAGCAGGCCGGCGTCAGCACTGCGACGGTCTCGCGCGTCCTCAACGGCAAGGTCGGCGTCGCGAGCGAGACGCGCCAGGCCGTCCTCGCCGCGCTCGACCTCCTCGGGTACGAACGTCCGGAGAAGCTCCGCAACCGGTCGGCCGGCCTGGTCGGCCTGATCGTCCCGGAGCTGACGAACCCCGTCTTCCCCGCGTTCGCCCAGGTCGTCGAGTCGCTGCTCTCGGAGCACGGCTACACACCTCTGCTGTGCACGCAGTCGCCGGGCGGCACCACCGAGGACGAGTACGTCGAGATGCTGCTCGACCACGCGGTCGACGGCATCGTCTTCATCTCCGGCCTGCACGCCGACACCCAGGCCAGCCACGAGCGCTACGAGCGCCTGCGCAGCCGCGGCATGCCCATCGTGCTGGTCAACGGCTACGCCCCGGGCGTGGACGCCCCGTTCGTCTCGCCCGACGACGTCGCGAGCGTCGAGCTCTCGGTCCGCCACCTCCAGTCCCTGGGCCACCGCAAGATCGGTCTCGCGATCGGTCCGGGGCGCTTCGTCCCGGCCCAGCGCAAGCTCGCGAGCTTCGCGGACGCCCTCGTGCGGCACGGCCTGGTCGACGACGCCGACCAGGCCGCCGAGCACATCGTGGTCACGCTCTTCACGGTCGAGGGCGGGCAGGCCGCGGCCGGCGAGCTCATCGACTCGGGGCACACCGCGATCGTGTGCGGCTCGGACCTCATGGCGCTCGGCGCCATCCGTGCCGCACGGTCGCGCGGGCTGCGCGTCCCCGAGGACGTGTCGGTCGTCGGCTACGACGACTCCCCCCTCATCGCGTTCACCGACCCGCCGCTCACGACCGTGCGCCAGCCGGTGGCCGCGATGGGACAGGCGGCCATCAGCGCGCTGCTCACGGAGATCTCCGGAGAGCGGGCCCCGCGCTCGGAGCTGCTGTTCCAGCCGGAGCTGATCGTGCGCGGGTCGACGGGCGCCGCGCCGAGCGGCCGACTCGACAACCCCTAGCCGTAAGCGCTTACACTCGGACGACGGCCCGACGCGACGACCCTCGCACTCGGTCGCCGTCCCGGTGATCCCCGAGGCGCTCTCGTGCCCGGATCCCCGCTCGGACCGCCGCACCGCAGCCGGTGCGACGACCCGGCGCCACCCCGAACTCGCAGCACCCAGCCACACCCCGCACAGTGAGGACCTGTACTCCATGTCTCGTATCGATTCGACCACGGCGACCGAGGTCGACTCCGCCACGGCGCTGACCGCGACCCGCCTCGTCCACGCGGCCCACGAGGGCCCCGGCGAGTGGTGGCGCGACGCCGTGATCTACCAGGTGTACCCGCGCTCCTTCGCGGACGGCAACGGCGACGGCATCGGCGACCTGCCCGGGGTGACAGCCCGCCTGCCGCACCTCAAGGCCCTGGGGATCGACGCCGTCTGGCTCTCGCCCTTCTACCGGTCCCCGCAGAAGGACGCCGGCTACGACGTCTCCGACTACCGCGACGTCGACCCGCTGTTCGGCACGCTCGCCGACTTCGACGAGATGCTCGCGACGGCCCACGGCATGGGCATCCGCGTCATCGTCGACGTCGTCCCGAACCACACCTCGGACCAGCACGCCTGGTTCGCCGAGGCGCTCGCAGCCCCCGAGGGCTCCCCCGCCCGTGCGCGCTACCTCTTCCGTGAGGGCAAGGGCGAGAACGGCGAGCTGCCCCCCAACAACTGGCAGTCCATCTTCGGCGGCCCGGCCTGGACCCGCGTGACCGCAGGCGCGGACGCGCACGTCGTGACCGGCGCCGAGGGCGAGGTGCCAGGCCAGTGGTACCTGCACATGTTCGACTCGACCCAGCCCGACCTCGACTGGACCAACCCCGAGGTCCGCGCCGAGTTCGAGGACGTCCTGCGCTTCTGGCTCGACAAGGGCGTGGACGGCTTCCGCATCGACGTCGCGCACGGCATGGTCAAGCAGGACGGCCTGCCCGACTGGGACGGCACCGTCTCGATGGTCGAGGGCACCGACACGGGCGCCCCCGAGGACGGCTCGACCGGTGCCGGCAACTCGGGCCCCATGTTCGACCAGGACGGCGTGCACGACATCTACCGCGCCTGGCACAAGGTCCTCGCCGAGTACGACGGCGACCGCGCCCTCGTCGCCGAGGCCTGGGTCGAGCCGCTCTCGCGCCTGGCCCGCTACGTGCGCCCCGACGAGATGCACCAGGCGTTCAACTTCTCGTTCCTGACCACGGCCTGGGACGCCGCCCCGCTGCGTGCGGTCGTCGCGGCCTCGCTCAACGCGTCCGACGAGGTCGGCGCGCCCACGACGTGGGTGCTGTCGAACCACGACGTCGTGCGCCACCCCTCGCGCCTGGGGCTCGCCGAGCCGGGCCTGCGCCCCAACGGCATCTTCGCGCACGAGCCCCAGCCCGACGAGGAGCTCGGCCTGCGCCGCGCCCGCGCCGCGAGCCTGCTCATGCTCGGCCTGCCGGGCAGCTCGTACCTGTACCAGGGCGAGGAGCTCGGCCTGCCCGAGCACACCTCGCTCCCGAACGAGGTCCGCGAGGACCCCGCGTTCTTCCGCACCGAGGGCGCCGAGGCGGGCCGCGACGGCTGCCGAGTGCCGCTCCCCTGGGAGGCCGAGGCCCCCGGTCTCGGGTTCGGCCCCACGGGCCAGACTTGGCTCCCCCAGCCCGAGTCGTACAAGACGCTCGCGGCCGACGCGCAGTACGGCGTCGCCGGCTCGACGTTCGAGATGTACAAGGCCGCGCTCGAGATCCGCAAGGCCGAGCACCTCGGCGCGGGCTCGCTCGCCTGGGTCGACGCCTACGCGGACTCCACGGACGTCATCGCGTTCCGCAACGGCGACGTGGTCGTCCTGGCGAACCTGGGCGCCGAGCCCGTCGTCCTGCCCCGCGGTGCGCAGGTCCTGGTCGAGAGCGGCCCCACGGTCACCGACCGCAGCGCCGACCCGCAGGTCCGCGTCCCGGTGGACACCACGGTGTGGTTCCGCGCGTGACCCGATAGCACGGGCGGCTCGACGCCCGCACGACGACGGCCCGGTGCCGGAGGACGTCCTCCGACACCGGGCCGCCGTCATGCCCTCCGGCGGGTCTCAGCCGCCGGAGACGCTCAGCTCGGCCTCGCGCAGCTTCTCCTCGAACTCCTCGGAGAGCTCGCGCGAGTCGAGCCAGCCGTAGGGCAGGTGGGGCTTCTTGGGCGAGCCGGCGCGTCCGCGCTGCCCCTCTGCGGCCTCGCCCGGGTAGGGCTGGTCGAGGTCGAGCGCGTCGAGCTTTCCGCGCAGCTCGTCGAGCGTCGAGACCATCGCGAGGCCCTGACGCGCCTCGCCGCCGACCGCGTACCCCTTGAGGTACCAGGCCATGTGCTTGCGCAGGTCGCGCATGCCCTTGCCCTCGTCCCCGCCGAAGTACTCGATCATGAGCTCGCCGTGGCGGTAGATGGTCTCGGCGACCTCGCGCAGGCCGGGCGTCACGCGCGCGTCCGAGCCCGAGAAGGCCGCGGCCAGGTCCGCGAAGAGCCAGGGCCGCCCCTGGCACCCGCGCCCGACGACGACGCCGTCGCACCCCGTCTCGCGCACCATGCGCACGGCGTCCTCGGCCGACCAGATGTCACCGTTGCCGAGCACGGGGATCTCGGTCACGGTCTCCTTGAGGCGCGCGATGGCCGACCAGTCCGCGGTGCCGCTGTAGTAGTCGGCGGCGGTCCGCGCGTGCAGGGCCACGGCCGCGACGCCCTCGCGCTGGGCGATGAGCCCGGCCTCGAGGTAGGTCAGGTGGTCGTCGTCGATGCCCTTGCGCATCTTGATCGTGACGGGCACGCCGTACGGCTCGGCGGCCGTGACCGCGGCGCGCACGATCGAGGTGAACAGGTCCCGCTTCCACGGCAGCGCCGAGCCGCCGCCCTTGCGCGTGACCTTGGGCACGGGGCAGCCGAAGTTGAGGTCGACGTGGTCCGCCCGGTCCTCGCCCGCGATGATCTTGACCGCGGCACCGACCGTCGCGGGGTCCACGCCGTAGACCTGGGCCGAGCGGGTCTTCTCGTCGTCCTCGAAGGTGACGATGCGCAGCGACTCCTCGTTGCGCTCGACGAGCGCGCGGCTGGTCACCATCTCGGCGACGTACAGGCCTGCGCCGTGCTCGCGGCACAGCCGACGGAAGGCGGCGTTGGTCACGCCCGCCATGGGGGCGAGGACCACGGGGGTCTCGACGACGTGGGGCCCGATCCGCAGGGGCGGCAGCACGTGTCCGGTTGCGGGCGCCGGGGTCTCGGGCGCACGCGTGGCGTCGGAAAGGGTGGGGAGGGTCACCGGACCATTCTCCCACCAACCCCGGGCAGGAGAAAAAGGGCCGCCGTCCACGGGGGACGACGGCCCTTCTCCGGCCCCGGAGGGCGGGCGTGCTATGCGCCGAGGAGGCGCGCACCCAGGTACGCGGTGACCTGGTCGAGCGCCACGCGCTCCTGCGCCATGGTGTCGCGGTGACGGATCGTCACGGCCTGGTCGTCGAGCGTGTCGAAGTCGACCGTGATGCAGAACGGCGTGCCGATCTCGTCCTGACGGCGGTAGCGGCGGCCGATCGCCCCGGCGTCGTCGAAGTCGACGTTCCAGAACTTGCGCAGCTCGGCGGCCAGGTCGCGCGCCTTGGGCGAGAGCTGCTCGTTGCGGCTGAGCGGCAGCACGGCGGCCTTGACGGGCGCGAGGCGCGGGTCGAGCCTGAGCACAGTGCGGACGTCGGTGCCGCCCTTCGCGTTGGGCGCCTCCTCCTCGTGGTAGGACTCGACGAGGAAGGCCATGAGCGAGCGTGTCAGGCCCGCGGCGGGCTCGATGACGTACGGCACGTACTTCTCGTTCGTGACCGGGTCACGGTAGGTGAGGTCCTTGCCGGAGTGCTCGGAGTGCGTCTTGAGGTCGAAGTCGGTGCGGTTCGCGACGCCCTCGAGCTCGCCCCACTCGGAGCCCTTGAAGCCGAAGCGGTACTCGATGTCGACGGTGCGGGTCGAGTAGTGCGACAGCTTCTCCTTCGGGTGCTCGTACAGACGCAGGTTGTCGCGGTCGATACCGAGGTCGACGTACCAGTTGGTGCGCAGGTCGATCCAGTACTGGTGCCACTCCTCGTCCGTCCCGGGCTCGACGAAGAACTCCATCTCCATCTGCTCGAACTCGCGCGTGCGGAAGATGAAGTTGCCCGGCGTGATCTCGTTGCGGAACGACTTGCCGATCTGGCCGATGCCGAACGGCGGCTTCTTGCGGGCCGCGCCGACGACGTTCTGGAAGTTCACGAAGATGCCCTGCGCGGTCTCGGGGCGCAGGTAGTGCATCCCGGACTCGTCCTCGACGGGGCCGAGGTACGTCTTGAGCATCATGTTGAAGTCGCGAGGCTCGGTCCACTGGCCGCGCGTGCCGCAGTTGGGGCACACGATCTCGGCGAGGCCGCCCTCGGGGGCGCGGCCCTTCTTCTCCTCGAACTCCTCGATCATCTGGTCCTCGCGGAACCGCTTGTGGCACGAGAGGCACTCGGTGAGCGGGTCGGTGAAGACGCCGACGTGGCCCGAGGCGACCCAGACCTCGCGCGGGAGGATCACCGAGGAGTCGAGGCCCACCACGTCGTCACGGCTCGTGACCATGGTGCGCCACCACTGCTTCTTGATGTTCTCCTTGAGCTCGGTACCGAGCGGCCCGTAGTCCCAGGCGGACCGGGTACCGCCGTAGATCTCGCCCGAGGGGAAGACGAACCCGCGCCGCTTGGCGAGGGAGACGACGGCATCGAGTCGAGAAGGCGCAGTGGCCACAGTTGATCACTCCATGGGAATCGTGCGTACCCCGCACGTGGCTTCGTGCGGGACGTTGCGGGACGCCGGTGCCCCGGCCGTCGCTGCGAGGAGGACGGGCCCTGAGCACCAACGTCCCAGGTTACTCGGTCTTTCCCGGCGGGGAGGTCGCGGAGGCGCAGCGTCGGCCCGACGGCGAGCGGCGCCGTCGAGCCGGCGGGCCCGGCGGGGCGGGTGTCGGCCAGGCCACACCGACCCTTGTTGACATTCGTTATCAATATCAGTGACGATGGATGCCATGCCCCGCACCCTCCCCCGCTCCCGCGCTGCCCTCGCCACGTCCGTCGCCCTCGCGGCGGCTCTCACCCTGACGGCCTGCGGCTCCGGGGGCACGTCGGGGGGCGGCGGGTCGGGCGGCGACGCCACGGGAGACACCCAGGTGCTCGCCTCGTTCTACCCCCTGCAGTTCGTGGCCGAGCGTGTGGGCGGCGACCGGGTCTCGGTCTCCAACCTCACGCCGCCCGCAGCAGAGCCCCACGACCTCGAGCTCTCCCCCGCCCAGGCCCGCTCGATCGGCACCGCCGACCTCGTGGTCTACCAGTCCGGCTTCCAGGCAGCGGTCGACGAGGCCGTCGAGGCGCGCGACCCGGCGCACCTCGTCGACGCGACCCAGGCCGCAGGTCTCGAGGAGCACCCGGGCGAGGCGACCACGGCCGAGAGCGGCTCCGCCGCGGACGAGCACGCGACGCACGACGACCACGCAGACGACAGCCACGCAGACGACGGGCACGACCACTCCTCGGAGGGGGGCCTCGACCCGCACTTCTGGCTCGACCCCGCCCGCCTGGTCCCGGTCGCGGAGCAGGTCGCGGCCGAGCTGACCGCGGTCGACCCCGACGGCGCCGACGAGTACGCGGCCAACCTGGAGGCCCTCACGGCCGACCTGACCGCGCTCGACGCCGAGTACGAGGCCGGCCTCGCGAGCTGCGCGAGCCCCTACCTGGTCACGTCGCACGAGGCGTTCGGCTACCTCGCCGAGCGTTACGGGCTCGAGCAGGTCGGGATCACGGGGATCGACCCCGAGGCCGAGCCCTCTCCCGCCCGGCTGCGCGAGGTCGCCGACATCATCCGCGACCACGGCGTGTCCACGATCTTCTTCGAGACCCTCACGAGCCCCAAGGTCACCCAGACCCTCGCGCAGGACGTCGGCGTCCAGGCCGCGGTGCTCGACCCGCTCGAGGGCCTGAGCACGGAAGGGACCGACTACCTTGGCGTCATGCGGACCAACCTGGAGGCGCTGCGCACCGGCCTGACCTGCGCATGAGCACCTCACCCCTGACGTCTCCGGACCTCCCCAGGGCTCTCTCTGCGGAGCCCCCCGCGATCGAGGCCCGCGGCGTGCACGTGCGCCTCGGCAGCAGCGACATCCTGCGCGGCGTCGACCTCACGGTCGAACGCGGCGAGGTCGTCGCGCTGCTCGGCGCGAACGGCTCGGGCAAGTCGACGCTCGTGAAGTCCCTCGTGGGCATCGTCCCGCTCGCGGCGGGCCACGTCCGGCTCCTCGGCTCCGACCTCGGCCCTCGGGTCCCCTGGGCGCACCTCGGCTACGTCCCGCAACGCGTCTCGGCGCAGACGGGCGTCCCGTCGACCGCCGAAGAGGTCGTCGCCTCGGGACTGCTCCACGGCCGCCGCATCCGCCTGCCGCGCGGCTGGCGCGCCACGGCGCGCGAGGCGCTCGACCGCGTCGGCCTCGCCGACCGCGCGCAGAGCGCCGTGCACGAGCTCTCGGGCGGCCAGCAGCAGCGGGTGCTCATCGCCCGCGCGCTGGCACGCGGGCCCGAGCTGCTCATCCTCGACGAGCCCGTCGCGGGCGTCGACCAGCCCAGCCAGGAGGCGTTCGCCGCGACGCTCACCGAGCTCACGCGCGGTGGCATGACGGTCCTGGTCGTCCTGCACGAGCTGGGCGCGCTCGCGCCCCTCATCCAGCGGTGCGTGGTCCTGCGCCACGGCCTCGTCGTGCACGACGGCGAACCGCCGCACGCCACGGCCGCGCACGCCGGGCCCGAGCACGAGCACCTGCACCCGCACGGGGACGACGCCGAGCACGGCGCGTCCGCCGGGATCGACATGGGCCTGATCGACGCCCCGCTCACCCACCACACCCCGACCCCCGCCCGCATCGACCGAGGAGCCGCCTCGTGAACGCCCTCGACGAGCTGGTCGGGATGCTCTCCGACCCCTTCATGCAGCGCGCCCTGATCGCGGCCGTGCTGGTCGGCGTGACCGCGCCGGTCATGGGGACCTACCTCGTGCAGCGCAAGCTGTCGCTGCTCGGCGACGGGATCGGGCACGTGGCCCTCACGGGCGTGGCCCTGGGCTGGCTCGTCGGCGGCGCCATGGGTGTCGTGCCCGACGACGCGCTCGCCATCCCCGGCGCGGTCGTCGCGGCCGTGATCGGCTCCGTGATCATCGAGATCGTGCGCGAGCGCGGCCGTACGAGCGGCGACGTCGCCCTGGCCCTGATGTTCTACGGCGGCATCGCGGGCGGCGTCCTGCTCATCGGCGTCGCCGGGGGCAGCTCGGGCAACCTCATGCAGTACCTGTTCGGCTCGATCTCGAGCGTCTCCCCGACCGACCTGTGGCTGACCCTGATCCTGGGCGTGCTCATCCTCGCGGTCGGCATGGGGCTGCGCGCCGCGCTGTTCGCCGTGAGCTACGACGAGGAGTTCTCGCGGGCCTCGGGGCTGCCCGTGCGGGCCCTCAACATCGCGATCGCCGTCATCGCGGCCCTGACCGTGACCGTGGCCATGCGCGTCGTGGGCCTGCTGCTCGTGAGCGCGCTCATGATCGTGCCCGTCGCGATCGCACAGCTCGTGACCATCTCGTTCCGGCGGACCATGGCGCTGGCCATGGTCATCGGCGTCGTGGTCTGCGTGGTCGGGCTGTCCGTCACGTACTGGCAGACTCTGTCCCCGGGGGCCACGATCGTCGTCCTGGCGATCGCGCTCTACGCGGTCGTGGCGGTCCTTCGACCCGTGCTCGTGCGGCGCAGGCCGCGCACGGCGCACGACCCGCACCCCGACATCCCCGACGACGTCCACGTGGAAGGTGGCGAGCGATGCAGCGCATGACCCGTCAACGGGCAGCGGTCTCCGAGGCTCTGGAGGACCTGCCCGACTTCCGCAGCGCGCAACAGCTCCACGAGCTGCTGCGCGCTCGCGGCGATGCCGTGGGTCTGGCGACGGTCTACCGCACCCTGCAGACCATGGCCGACGGCGGCGACGTCGACGTCCTGCGCACCGAGGACGGCGAGAGCCTGTACCGCAAGTGCGAGCGCTCCGAGCACCACCACCACCTGGTGTGCCGCTCGTGCGGCAAGGCGGTCGAGATCGACGGTCCGACCGTCGAGACCTGGGCCTCCCAGGTGGGCGCCGTCCACGGCTTCACGGACATCCAGCACACGATCGAGCTGTTCGGTACCTGCGAGGCGTGCCGCGCGAAGCAGGCGTCGTGAGCGTGTCGCTCCTCGGCCCGACGACGTCGCTCGCCTCCGCGCCGTACCTCGCGCGGGAGGTCGTCGCGGCGGCCGACGGGTCGACGGGGATCTTCACGATCGACGGCGTCCCGTACTGGATCATCTACGCCGCGGCCTTCGCGATCGTGTTCGTCCGCGCGCAGGCCACGTACTGGGTCGGTCGCGGCGTGGCCCGTGGCACGGGCAACACCCGGTGGGCGAAGCGTCTCGAGGGCGACCGTGCCCAGCGGGCGATCGCCACGATCAACAGGTGGGGGCCCATCGCGGTCACGCTGTCGTTCTTCACCGTCGGGGTCCAGACCGTCATCAACCTGACGGCGGGCTACACCCGCATGCGGCTCCCGCGCTACCTCGCGGCGCTGCTCCCGGGGTGCGCCATCTGGGCCGCCATCTGGACGACCGTCGGGATCGCGGCGTTCAACACCGCCGTGCTGCTCGCGGCCGGCAGCCCCGTCGGCCTGGCCGTGCTCGTGCTGCTCGTGGTCGGGCTCGTAGCATGGATCGTCGTGGCCTCGCGACGCCGCCGCGCCCGCGCCGCGCACGGCGACGAGGACGGCGCGACCCTCGCGGCGCCGTCGGGCAGGGACGACGCCCCGACCGAGGCGACGGACGTGCCGTCCCCGACGACCGGGAGCAACCCGTTCGGCGACGTGGCCGACCTGCTGCTCGATGCGCCGGACGAGGGGCCCGACGAGGGGCCCACGTACGCGCGTCGCACGCGCGGCGGCTCCGCAGGCCCCTCGGCAGCCCCCGCCGAGCGCGACTGACGCTCTCAGGAGATCTCGGTCGCGCTCTCGTCGGGCTCGCCCACGCAGAACTGGTTGCCCTGCGGGTCCGCGAGCACCGACCACCGGTAGCCGGGGATCGTGTGCTCGGCGACCAGCGAGGCACCGTCGGCCAGCAGTCGCGAGACCTCTGCCGCGCGGTCGGCGGTCGACGCGTCGAGGTGGATCCTGTTCTTGCCGGGCGTCGGGTCCTCGACCTTCTGGAAGCCCAGCACGGGCCCCTTGCCCTCGTGCGGCGGGACGACCTCGAGGAACCAGCCGTCGGCCTCGTCGATCACCTTCCCGCCCGTCTGCCGGGCCCACCACTGCGCCAGCGGGCGCGGGTCGGTCGAGTCCACCGTGACCATACCGATCGAAAGAGTCATACCCGGCAGGGTAGCGAGAGGCACCGACACGTGCAGGGCGTCGATGCCCGCGCGTCGAGGTAGCGGGCTCGCGTCGGGACTACGGCTCCGTCCCGACACCTGCCCTCTACCTCGGCGCCGGAGAGGATCAGGGGATGTCGGCCGACTCTGCCGACCTGTCGATCGCCCCGCCGTAGCGCCGGTCGCGGCTCGCGTACTCCTCGACCGCGCGCCACAGGCTGCGCCGGTCGACGTCCGGCCAGTGCTCGGGCAGGAAGACCATCTCGGCGTACGCGGCCTGCCAGATCATGAAGTTCGACGTGCGCTGCTCGCCCGAGGACCGCAGGAACAGGTCCACGTCGGGCAGGTCCGGCTCGTCGAGATACTTCGCGACCGTCTTCTCGGAGACCTTCCTCGGGTCGAGCCGGCCCGCCGCGACCTCCTGGGCGATCGCCTGCGCGGCGTCCGCGATCTCCGCACGCCCGCCGTAGTTCACGCACATCGTCAAGGTGCACGTGTCGTTGTCCTTGGTCAGCCGCTCGGCGTCCTCGAGCTCCTTGATGACCGAGCCCCACAGGCGCGGACGGCGCCCCGCCCAGCGCATGCGCACACCCCAGCTGCTCATCTCGTCGCGGCGACGGCGGATCACGTCCCGGTTGAACTGCATGAGGAAGCGGACCTCCTCGGGCGATCGCTTCCAGTTCTCGGTCGAGAACGCGTACGCCGAGACGTGCTTGACGCCGATCTCGATCGCACCCGCCACGACGTCGAGCAGCGCGGCCTCGCCCGCCTTGTGGCCCTCGGTGCGCGGGAGCCCGCGCTCGTTGGCCCACCGGCCGTTGCCGTCCATGACGATCGCGACGTGGTTCGGCACGAACCGCGCCGGGATGTTCGGCGCCGTCGCGCCCGACGGGTGCGGCGGCGGCGGTTGGATCGGTCGCCCCATCAGGCCTCTCCCCCGGCCCGCGGAGTGCCCGCGTCGTCTCGTTCCACCATCCGCAGTGATCGCAACGTTCTCTCCAGGTGATATTGGCTGTAGGCGGCCACGAGGCCGCTGGCTTCCTTGCGGTGGCGCACGTCCGACGCGTCCGCCACGTCCCACTCGCCCGCGAGCAGCGCCGCGAGCAGGGAGAAGGTCTCGGGGGCCGGGGACGTCGATCCCGGCGGCCTGCACCGCGAGCAGACCGCCCCGCCCAGGGCCACCGCGAACGACCGGTGCGGGCCGGGCTCGCCGCAGCGCGAGCAGTCGGTGAAGCTCGGCGCCCACCCGGCGACCGCGAAGGCGCGCAGGAGGTAGGAGTCGAGCACCAGGCCCGGCGCGTGCGCGTGCCCCGCGAGCGACCGCAGGGCTCCGGCGAGCAGCCAGAACTGCTGGACGGCGGGCTCCTTCTCGGCCTCGACGAGCCGCTCGGCCGTCTCCAGCATCGCGGCCCCCGCGGTGTACAGGCCGTAGTCCTCGCAGATCGCGCGCGCGTAGGGGCCCACGGTCTCCGCCTGCGTCACGACGTCGAGAGACCTGCCCACGTGGAGCTGGACGTCGACGAACATGAACGGCTCGAGCCGCGCGCCGAAGCGCGAGGACGTGCGGCGCACGCCCTTGCCCACGGCCCGGACCTTGCCGTTCTCGCGCGTGAGCAGGGTGACGATGCGGTCCGCCTCGCCCAGCTTCTGGGCGCGCAGGACGATCGCTTCGTCTCGGTAGAGGACCACTCCCCCATTGTCCGTCATGCCACCGACGTCCCGGTGCACGGTCCGCGTCCCGGCGACCCGGCCGCTCGGCCCCGGCCCCCGGCCCCCGGCCCCCGGCGCGAACGTCCGGGAACGCCGACGGGTCCCGCGCCGTCCGGCAC
>NZ_JBHUAD010000097.1:0-13985 GCF_042789955.1 Oerskovia sp. NPDC056781 | reverse complement strand
GCCAGGGGACGACTCCCCTGGCCCCGCCGTCGTGCACGCAGGTCCGTCACGCCACCTCGGCCACCGCGAGCGTCCGCTTGCCCCGGCGCAGGACGGCGAAGCGCCCGTGCAGGAGGTCGTCCGCCTCGAGGACCGCGTCCTCGGACGTCACCTTCACGTTGTTGACGTAGGCGCCGCCCTCGGCGATCGCGCGCCGCGCCGCGCCCTTCGAGGCCACGAGTCCCGACCCCACGAGAAGGTCGACGACCAGGTCGCCGGGCGCCGCCGTCGTGCGCGGGAGCTCCGCCACCGCCGCAGCCAGCGTGCCGGCGTCGAGGGCAACCAGGTCCCCTCGACCGAAGAGCGCCTGGCTCGCGGCGATGACCGCCTCGGTCGCCGCAGCGCCGTGGACCAGCGTGGTGACGTCGGCAGCGAGCGCCTTCTGCGCCTCGCGCGCCGCGGGACGTTCGGCGACCGCGCGTTCGAGGTCGGCGATCTCCTCCGCGCCACGGAACGTGAAGATCTTGAGCCAGCCCACCACGTCGGCGTCGTCCGCGTTGACCCAGTACTGGTAGAACGCGTACGGGCTCATCATGTCGGGGTCGAGCCACACGGCCCCGCCCTCGGTCTTGCCGAACTTGGTCCCGTCGGCCTTGGTGATGAGCGGCGTCGTCAGGACGTGCACCGACGCACCCTCGGCCTTGCGGATGAGCTCCACGCCCGAGAGCAGGTTGCCCCACTGGTCGTTGCCGCCCGTCTGGAGCGTGACGCCCTCCCTCCGGAACAGCTCGAGGTAGTCGTTGCCCTGGAGGATCTGGTAGCTGAACTCGGTGAAGCTGATGCCCTCGTCCGACTTCAGGCGGCGCGCCACGGTGTCCTTGGCCAGCATGGTGCCCAGACGGTAGTGCTTGCCGATCTCGCGCAAGAAGTCGATCGCCGTGAGCTGGCCGGTCCAGTCGAGGTTGTTCGCGATGCGGGCCGGGTTGTCGCCCTCGAAGTCGAGGAATCGCGAGACCTGCGCCTTGAGGCGCTCGGTCCACTCGGCGACCGTGTCCTTGGTGTTGAGGATCCGTTCTCCCGACTGGCGCGGGTCACCGATCATGCCCGTGGCGCCACCGACGAGCGCGATGGCGCGGTGCCCGGCGAGCTGCAGGTGGCGCAGCAGGATGAGCTGGACAAGGTGACCGTGGTGCAGGCTCGGTGCGGTCGGGTCGAAGCCGCAGTAGTACGTGACGGGTCCCTCGGCCAGCGCAGCACGCAGCGCGGCCTCGTCGGTGGACTGCGCCACCAGGCCTCGCCATTGCAACTCGTCGAGAACGTCGTTCACTGCATCTCCTTCGTCGTGCCCGCGCGCGGAGCGGCGCGGGCGTGGGACGGGCGCGCCGTCGATCCGCGCGCCCGAGGTCCTAGTCTGCCGTGTCCGGCCCTCCGGCACCGACTCCGCCCGGGAGCCGGCACCTCAGCGGGTGCGGCGTGTCGCGGGGCGGTACGCCGAGACGGTCGGGTCGCCCGTGAGCCACAGGCGCCACGGGTAGACGCTCGCGTCTCCTCCGTCGCCGCTCACACCGACGCGTGGTCCGGTCGCGATCGCGGGTCGCAGGGTCCGCACGTCCCGGTGCACGACGACGTCGCCCGCCTCGTCCGTCACGTCCAGCCCGTAGTGGGCCAGGTCCAGTCCGAGCGCCACCGCGAGACGCGCCGGACCGCGCGCGATCTGACGGTCCGAGTCGCACACGCCCACTGCGAGCCGTCGCGCCCGGGCGAGCTCGACGCCGTCGGTCACCTCGCCCGCGCGCAGGAGGACCGCCGACGCGGAGCCCACGGGGCCGCAGACCACGTTGACGCAGTGGTGCAGACCGAGGTGGCGGTAGACGTACAGGTGACCCGGCTCGCCGTACATGGCCCGGTTGCGCTCGGAGCGTCCGCGGAAGGCGTGCGACCCCGGGTCCTGCTCGCCGTCGTAGGCCTCGACCTCGGTGAGGCGGACGGTGACGCTGCCCTCCGGGGTGCGGTGCGTGATCGAGGCCCCCAGGAGATCGCGCGCGACGTCGAGGCTCGGGCGGGCGAACCACCCACGCGCGGGGACGTCCGGTGCGGGGGCGTCGAGGTCCGTGCTGGAGCGGGACTCGGTCACGTGGGCCTCCTGGCTGGGCGGGCGTCTCCCCCGCAATCTACGCCCCGCATGTTTCGACTTCTCGCCTGCCGGTGGACGGTCAGGCGTCGCCCGCGCGCTCGTGAGCACGGGGACGCGACGGGACCGGCTCGCCGAACCCGTCGAGCACCACGTCGGCCCGTTCGGCCGTCCCCTCGGCCGCGTAGACCTCTCGCTCCGAGGCCATCCACTCGAGCCAGTGCGCGCGGGCCTCCTGGCCGTCGCGCGCGAGGCCGCGCGCCAGGCGGACCTGGTCGTCGGCCTCGACCCAGACGAGCATCGTCGTGAGACCGGCGATCTGCCGGGCACCCGCGCCGCAGCCCTCGACCACGAGGAACGGGGCGAACGGGACGTCGTGCCACTCGGCGAAGTCCTCGAGCGTCCAGTCGTAGCGCTGGTAGCGCCCCGGCCGACCGGCCGCCAGCGGGTCGAGAACCTGCTCGACCAGGCGCCCGACGCCCGCCGTCATGCCCGTCCAGCCCTCGTACAGGTCGTCCATGTGGATCACCTGAGCGGGCAGGGCCGCGGCGAGCTGCGCGGCCAGGGTCGTCTTGCCGGACCCTGCCGGGCCGTCGACGACGACCAGGCGGCAGCCTGCCCCGGCCGGGACGCCCGGACCCGCCGGACGTCCCGGGCCGAGGCGCGCGGCGCCGTCGTGCACGCGGGCCACGAGGTCCTCGAGGACCGCAGCGCTCACGCTCACGGCGACCTCAGCCCTGCACCCAGAAGCGGTACTCCGCCGAGCGCACCTTGGCCTCCTCGAGCTGCTCCGCCACGCGCGCGGGAGCCGTACCGCCCACCGCGTCGCGCGAGGCGAGCGAACCCTCGACCGTGAGCACGTCCCGCACCCCCGCGGTGAGGTGCTCGGAGATGTCCGCGAGATCCGCGTCCGTCAGGTCCCACAGCTCGATGCCGCGCTCCTCGCAGACCCGCACGCACGCGCCGGCGACCTCGTGCGCCACCCGGAACGGCACTCCCTGACGGACGAGCCACTCCGCGACGTCGGTCGCGAGCGAGAAGCCCTGCGGTGCGAGCGAGGCCATGCGCTCGGTGTCGAACGTCAGGGTGCGGACCATGCCCGCGTACGCGGGGAGCAGGACCTTGAGGGTGTCGACCTGGTCGAACACCGGCTCCTTGTCCTCCTGCAGGTCGCGGTTGTACGCGAGCGGCAGACCCTTGAGCGTGGCCAGCAGCCCCGTCAGGTCGCCGATGAGGCGCCCGGCCTTGCCGCGCGCGAGCTCGGCGATGTCCGGGTTCTTCTTCTGCGGCATGATGCTGGAGCCCGTGGAGTAGGCGTCGTCCAGGCGGACGAAGCCGAACTCCTTGGTGTTCCAGATGATGATCTCCTCCGCGAAGCGCGAGAGGTCGACACCCAGCATCGCCGAGACGAACGCGAACTCCGCCACGACGTCGCGCGAGGCCGTGCCGTCGATCGAGTTCTCGACCGGGCCGTCGAAGCCCAGGTCCGCCGCGACGGCCGCCGGGTCCAGCCCCAGCGACGAGCCCGCGAGCGCGCCCGAGCCGTACGGCGAGCGCCCGGCACGCACGTCCCAGTCGATGAAGCGGTCGACGTCGCGCAGCAACGGCCACGCGTGCGCCAGCAGGTGGTGCGCGAGCAGCACCGGCTGCGCGTGCTGCAGGTGCGTGCGGCCCGGCATCGGGGCGCCGGGGTGCGCCTCGGCCTGCTCGATGAGGGCGTCGACGACGTCGAGCACCAGGAGCCCGATCGCCCGGGCCTCCTCGCGCAGGTACGACCGCACGAGCGTCGCGATCTGGTCGTTGCGCGAACGCCCGGCACGCAGCTTGCCGCCGAGGTCCGGACCCGCACGCTCGATGAGCCCGCGCTCGAGGGCCGTGTGCACGTCCTCGTCGGCCAGGACCGGGAGGAACGCCCCCGACCCGACGTCGGCCGAGAGCACGTCCAGCGCCTCGAGCATCGCGGTCAGCTCGTCGTCGTCGAGCAGACCCGCCGCCGCGAGCACCTTCGCGTGGGCCCGCGAGCCCGCGATGTCGTGCTGCGCGAGGCGCCAGTCGAAGTGCGTCGACTGCGAGAGGGCGGCCAGGGCCTGCGCGGGGCCGCCGGCGAACCGGCCGCCCCACAGGCTCACGGGTGCCTCCGACGCGCTCGGCGCGCCCTCCACCTCGGCCGCGCCGCCCGCAGCGGCGCCGGACGTGATCTCGTCACTCATGGTTCACAGGCTCCCGGTGCCGAAGTCCACGCCGTTGCCGAACTTCTCGTCGCGGGCCGCGGAGAGCTTGGCCGTGAGGCCGAAGATCTCGATGAAGCCCTTGGCCTGCGACTGGTCGAACGAGTCGCCCTCGTCGTAGGTCGCGAGGTTGAAGTCGTACAGGCTCGACTCGCTGCGGCGGCCCGTGACGGTCGCACGGCCGCCGTGCAGGACGAGGCGGATGTCGCCCGAGACGTAGCGCTGGGTGTCGTCGATGAAGACGTCGAGCGACTTCTTGAGCGGGCTGAACCACATGCCGTCGTAGACCAGCTCGGTCCAGCGCTGCTCGACGCCACGCTTGAAGCGGGCCTGCTCGCGCTCGAGGGTCACGTTCTCGAGCTCCTGGTGCGCCGCGATGAGAGCGATCGCGCCCGGGGCCTCGTAGATCTCGCGGGACTTGATGCCGACCAGGCGGTCCTCGACGATGTCGATGCGGCCCACGCCCTGGGCGCCGGCGCGACGGTTCATCTCCTGGATGGCCTGCAGCGGGGTCACGGGGACACCGTCGAGCGCGACCGGCACGCCCTGCTCGAACGTGATGACGACCTCGTCCGCGACGGGCGGGAACGTCGGGTCGTCGGTGTAGTTGTAGACGTCCTTCGTCGGGGCGTTCCAGATGTCCTCGAGGAAGCCTGTCTCGACTGCACGGCCCCACACGTTCTGGTCGACCGAGAACGGGTTGTGCTTGGTCGTGGCGATCGGCAGCGAGTGCTTCTCGGCGTACGCGATGGCCTTCTCGCGCGTCAGCGCGAGGTCACGGACCGGCGCGATCGTCTTGAGCTCGGGTGCGAGCGACGTCGTGGCGACCTCGAAGCGGACCTGGTCGTTGCCCTTGCCCGTGCAGCCGTGCGCGACGGTCGTCGCACCGAACTGGCGGGCCGCGCGCACCAGGTGCTTGACGATCACGGGGCGCGAGATCGCGGAGACCAGCGGGTAACGGTCGAGGTACAGGCCGTTCGCGCGCAGCGCGGGCATGCAGTACTCCTCGGCGAACTCGTCGCGGGCGTCCGCGACGTAGGCCTCGACGGCGCCGCAGTCGAGGGCGCGCTGGCGGATGACCTCGAGGTCCTCGCCGCCCTGGCCGACGTCGACCGCCACGGCGACGACCTCGGCCCCGGTGGCCTCGCCGATCCAGCCGATGGCAACGGAGGTGTCCAGGCCGCCCGAGTAGGCGAGCACGACGCGTTCAGTCATGACTTGTTCTCTTCCTTGCGTGGGGTGATGGGTCCAAGTGTGGCAGCCGCCGAGGCTCGGCGGTCGCCGTGGTCGCTGCGCGGCCCGTGCGGGCCGTCGCTAGCCAGGAGGTGCTGGGGGCGCGGGCGCCACGGGGTTGGTCAGGGCCAGGAAACGTGCGGCCAGGTCCTCGCCGCCGTCGACGTCGCGCGAGATCACCAGGACGGTGTCGTCGCCCGCGATCGTGCCCAGGACACCGACGAACACCGAGTGGTCGATCGCCGACGCCAGGTACTGCGCGGCACCGGGCGGCGTGCGCAGCACCACGAGGTTGCCCGACGCCTCGGCCGAGACCAGAAGCTCGGCGCACAGCCGCGCGAGCCGGGCCGCGACGTACTCGGCGTCGTTCGCGACCTGGACCGAGCGGTCGCCGCCCTCGCCGGGCACCGCGTAGACCAACGCGCCCGACGCGCTGCGGACCTTCTCGGCCCGCAGCTCGATGAGGTCGCGCGAGAGCGTCGCCTGCGTGACGCTCACGCCGTCCTCGGCGAGCGCCTTGGCGAGCTCGGCCTGGGAGTGGATCTCGTGCCGGGCGACGAGCTGCGCGATGCGCGCGTGGCGTGCCGCCTTGGTGGTGGGCACGCTCCCTGGGCCGAGGGCGGTCGTCACGAGCGTTCCAGCAACCAGGTCAGCAGCGCCTTCTGGGCGTGCAGGCGGTTCTCGGCCTCGTCCCAGACGGCCGACTGCGGGCCGTCGATGACCTCGGCCGTGATCTCCTTGCCGCGGTACGCGGGCAGGCAGTGGAGCACGAGCGCGTCGTCGGCGGCGACCGCCATGAGCCCGGCGTTCACCTGGTACGGGACGAAGGGCAGCTCACGCTCGGCCGCGCTGGCCTCGTCGCCCATCGAGACCCAGGTGTCGGTCGCGACGACGTCCGCGCCGCGCGTGGCCTCGACCGCGTCCGTGGTCACGAGCACGGAACCGCCCGTGTCCCGGGCAATCCGCTCGGCGTCGGCGACGACCGCCGGGTCCGGGAGGAAGCCGGCCGGGGCACCGATCCGCACGTGCATGCCCGCGGTCACGCCGCCCAGGAGGTAGGAGTGCGCCATGTTGTTGGCGCCGTCGCCCAGGTAGACGAGCGACGTCCCGGCGAGCGAGTCGACGCCGCCGCGCAGCTGGGCGACCGTCAGCAGGTCGGCGAGGATCTGGCACGGGTGGAACTCGTCGGTCAGGGCGTTGACGACCGGCACGGTCGCGACCCGGGCCATCTCCTCGACGCGCTCCTGGCCGAACGTCCGCCACACGATCGCCGACGTCTGGCGGTCCAGGACGCGGGCCGTGTCCGCGATGGGCTCGCCCCGGCCGAGCTGGCTCGACGCCGCGTCGATCACGAGGGGGTAGCCGCCGAGCTCGGCGATACCGACCGAGAACGACACGCGGGTGCGGGTCGAGGGCTTGTCGAAGATCACCGCGACGGCCTGCGGCCCGCGCAGCGGCGTGCGGATGAAACGGTCCTCGCGGAAGCCGAGGCCCAGCTCGAGGACCTCGCGCTGCTCGGCGGGGGTCAGGTCGTCGTCGCGCAGGAAGTGTCGGACGGAGGCGGTCGAGGTCACGGTCAGCCCTTCGGAGGGGTGGCTGGGGTGATGGACGGGGTGGTGGGGGCGGTCTGCGGGCTGCCCGGGCTCACGAGGTCGGCAGGGAGCCCGGCGAAGAACGCGACGACCTCGCTCGCCTGGTCGCGCGTCAGGATCAGGGGCGGGGCGAGGCGGATCGCGTCGGGCTGCACCGCGTTGACGATGAACCCGGCGTCCAGGGCCCGGCGCGCGACCTCCGCGGAGACGGGTGCCGAGAGCTGGACCGCGATCAGCAGGCCCAGGCCACGAGTTCCCGCGACCACGGGGTTGCCGCATGCGGCGATCCCGTCGCGCAGCGCCTCGCCGACCGTGCGCACGTTGGCGAGCAGGCCGTCACGCTCGATCACGCCGAGCGTCGCGAGCGCGGCGGCCGCCGCGACGGGGTTGCCGCCAAACGTCGTGCCGTGCTGACCGCGCCCCAGGAGGGTCGCGGCCCGCTCGCCGAACGCCACGACGGCACCCACGGGGAACCCGCCGCCGAGCCCCTTGGCGAGCGTGACGACGTCGGGCGTGACGCCCCCGCCGATCTGCTGCTGCTGGAACGCGAACCACGACCCCGTGCGCCCCACGCCCGTCTGGACCTCGTCGAGGACCAGCAGCGCGCCCGACGCCGCGGTCAGCTCGCGCGCGGCCACCAGATAGCCGGGGGGCAGCGGGCGCACGCCCGCCTCGCCCTGGACCGGCTCGACGACCAGTGCCGCGACCTCGCCGCGAGCGGCGACAGCCTCGGGCGAGAAGGCCTGCTCGAGCGCCGCCACGTCACCGAACGGGACGAACTCGACACCGCCCGGCAGGGGCTCGAAGGGCTCGCGGTACGCGGCCTTGGAGGTGAGGGCGAGCGCACCCATGCTGCGGCCGTGGAAACCCCCCTCGAGCGCGAGGATCCTGGTCCGCGTGCCCGGGCCGGCGGCCCCGTCACGGTTGCGGCGCGCCATCTTGAACGCGGCCTCGTTGGCCTCGGTGCCCGAGTTGGTGAAGAAGACGCGCGAGCCCTCGGGGGCCTGCGCGAGGTCGAGGAGCCGCTCGGCGAGCGCGATCTGCGTGGGCGACCCGAAGAAGTTCGACACGTGCCCGAGCGTCCCGAGCTGCGCGCTGACCGCCGCCGTGAGCGTGGGGTGCGCGTGCCCCAGCGCGTTGACCGCGATGCCCGCGAGCAGGTCGAGGTAGCGCTTGCCGTCGGCGTCCCACACGTACGCACCCTCGCCGCGGACCAGGATCTTCTGCGGCGCGCCGAACGTGTCCATGACCGCATGCGTGTAGCGCTCGGTCCACTGCGCGACGCTGCCCGGGCCCGCCAGGGTCGTGTCCGCGGCCCCCTCGGCGCTCCGAGCGGTGTCGGTGGTCTGCGTCCCGGTGGACGCCGAGGCGACCTCGGCGGGATGGGTCGGCGAGACCTCGCCGGTCGTGCCGTTCATGACTGCTCCTGCGGGACGAGGGGTGCGGCGGGGGTGGAGGCGAGCGCGTCCGGGACGACCATGGTCCCGTTGCCGCGCGTCGTGAAGACCTCCAGGAGGACCGAGTGCGCGACGCGGCCGTCGATCACGGTCGCGCGCGGGACGCCCCCGGACACGGCCCGCAGGCACGCCTCCATCTTGGGCACCATGCCGGCCTCGAGCGAGGGCAGCAGGTCGGCGAGCTCGGAGCGCGTGATCTCGGCGACGAGCGAGCTCTTGTCCGGCCACGACGTGTACAGGCCCTCGACGTCGGTCAGGACGATGAGCTTCTTGGCGCCGAGCGCGACCGCGAGCGCCGCCGCGGCCGTGTCGGCGTTGACGTTGAGGACCTGGGTCGGGTCGTCGATGTCGGGCGCGATGGTCGAGACGACGGGGATGCGTCCGGCGTCGAGCAGGTCCTGGACAGCGGAGGGGTGGACCTCGACGACGTCGCCCACGAGCCCGACGTCCACGGGCTCGCCGTCGACCATGGCGTGGCGACGCTGCGCCTGGAGCAGGCCCCCGTCCTCGCCCGACAGCCCGACCGCGTAGGGGCCGTGCGCGTTGATGAGCCCGACGAGCTCGCGCGAGACCTGGCCCGTGAGGACCATGCGCACGACGTCCATGGCCTCGGGCGTGGTCACGCGCAGACCGCCGCGGAACTCGCTCTCGATGCCGAGGCGCGCGAGCATCGCGGAGATCTGCGGCCCGCCGCCGTGCACCACGACGGGATGCAGACCGACCTGGCGCAGGAACACCATGTCGCGCGCGAACGCGGCCTTGAGGTCGTCGTCGATCATGGCGTTGCCGCCGTACTTGACGACCACGAGGGCGTCGCGGAACTCCTGCAGCCACGGCATGGCCTCGAGCAGGACCTCGGCCTTCTGGCCAGGGGTCAGGTCGGTCCGCGTGTCGAATGCCGTCGACCGGGCGGCGCCCTCGGAGCTCTGGGCGCTCACGACGAGTACGCGCTGTTCTCGTGGACGTAGTCGTGCGTGAGGTCGTTGGTCCAGACCGTGACCTGGGCGTCGCCCGCGTGCAGGTCGACCGCGACGTGCACCTCACGGGCGGAGGCGAGGTCGACGAGCTCGCGGGGCTCGCCCACTCCCCCGGCGCGGCAGACCTGGACGCCGTTGATCGACACGTCGAGCGCGAGCGCGTCGAAGGGGGCGACGTCCTCGGGGACGGTCCCGACGGCCGAGAGCACGCGGCCCCAGTTGGGGTCGTTGCCGAACACGGCGGCCTTGAAGAGGTTGGAGCGCGTCACGGCACGGGCGACCGCGAGCGCCGCGGTCTCGTCGCTCGCGTGGGTGACGGTCACCGCGATGTCGTGGCTGGCTCCCTCGGCGTCCGCGACCAGGGCCCGCGCGAGGTCCGCGCACGCCTCGGTCACGGCCGCCGTGAGCTCCTCGAGGGTCACCGGCACCTGGGACGCACCGGAGGCCAGGAGGATCACCGTGTCGTTCGTCGACATGCAGCCGTCGGAGTCGACCCGGTCGAACGTGGTCGCGGTCGCGGCGCGCAGCGCGGCGTCCGCGGTCGCCGCGTCGACGACGGCGTCGGTCGTCAGGACGCAGAGCATGGTCGCGAGGCCCGGTGCGAGCATCCCGGCCCCCTTGGCCATGCCGCCCACCGACCAGCTCGTGGCGCCGTCGACGCTGTGCGCGTCGGTCACGTCGCGCGTGACGAGGACCGTCTTGGGGACGGTGTCGGTCGTCATGATCGCGAGGGCCGCGTCGGGGCCGCCCTCCGCGTCGGCAGCACCGGCTGCGGCGTCGCAGCCCGCGAGGAGGTTGCTCATGGGCAGGCGCTCGCCGATGAGGCCCGTCGAGCAGACCAGGACGTCGCCCGCCGAGACCTCGAGGAGGTCCGCGACGTACTCGGCCGTGTGGTGGGTGTCGGCGAAGCCCTCGGGGCCGGTACAGGCGTTCGCGCCGCCCGAGTTGAGGACGACGGCGCGCGCGATGCCGTCGGCGACGGCCTGGCGCGACCATGCGACGGGGGCCGCGAACACGCGGTTCGACGTGAAGACGGCCGCGGCGACGTCGAGCGGACCCTCGTTGACGACGAGGGCGACGTCCTTGTTCCCGGTGGACTTCAGCCCGGCGGCGACTCCTGCGGCCCGGAAGCCGAGCGGTCCGGTGACGGTCACGGTGCGACCCCTTCGGTGGTCAGGCCCAGGGTCTGCGGCAGTCCCAGGGCGATGTTCATGGACTGGACGGCGCCGCCGGCGGTCCCCTTGACGAGGTTGTCGATCGCGGTCACGGTCACGACGCGGCCCGCGGCGCGGTCGATCGCGACCTGCACCAGGGCCGTGTTAGCTCCCAGCGTCATGGCCGTGGTGGGCCACTGCCCCTCGGGCAGGAGGTCGACGAAGGGCTCTCCGACGTACGCCTGCTCGTAGGCCTGGCGCAGGTCGGCGACGCTCAGGTCCTCGTGACCCGGGGCCAGTCGAGCCGTCGCGGTCGCGAGGATGCCGCGCGCCATGGGCACGAGGGTGGGCGTGAAGGAGATCGTGACCTCGTCGGCGCCGGCCGAGCGCAGGTTCTGCGCGATCTCCGGGATGTGCCGGTGCGAGCCGCCCACGGCGTAGGGCTGGGCGGAGCCGAGCGCCTCGGAGGCGAGCAGGTGCGTCTTGAGCGACTTGCCCGCGCCCGAGTAGCCGTTCGCGAGGACCGCGACGACGTCGACCGGGCTGAGCAGCCCCGCGGCGATGCCGGGCTGCAGGCCCAGGGTCACGGCCGTGACGTTGCAGCCGGGGACAGCGATGCGGCGCGCGCCCGCGAGGACCTCGCGCTGCTTGGTGTACTCGACGCCCGCGCCGGTCTGCTCGGTGATCAGGAGCTCGGGCAGACCGTAGGGCCAGGTGCCGGCGTGCTCGGAGCCGTAGAACGCGGTCCAGTCCGCGGCGGACGCGAGCCGGTGGTCCGCGCCGAGGTCGAGGACCAGGACGTCGTCGGGCAGCTGCGCGGCGATCTCACCCGACGCGCCGTGCGGCAGTGCGAGCACGACGACGTCGTGACCCACCAGGTGCTCGACGGTCGTGGGCAGCAGCACGCGGTCCGCGAGCGACCGCAGGTGCGGCTGGTGCAGCCCGAGCAGCGACCCCGCGTTGGAGTGCGCCGTGAGGGCACCGATCTCGACCTCCGGGTGCCCGGCGAGGAGCCGGAGCATCTCACCGCCCGCGTAGCCGGACGCACCGGCGACTGCCACTGTGATCGTCATATGCAGAACTATACATAGTTATGCAGTCGATGTGGAACCTCTTCGTCCCGGTGCGTCCCGCTGCGGCCTCATGCGCCCCAGACGCCCAGCTCGTTGCCGCTCGGGTCGAGGAAGTGGAAGCGCCGGCCACCCGGGAAGTCGTACGGCCCCTCGACGATCTCCCCGCCCGCGTCCTGGACCAGCAGGAGCGACTCGTCGAGGTCTGCGGAGAAGAGCAGGACCAGCGGGCCACCCCGTGTGACCTGGTCCGCGAGCGCCAGGCCGCCCGCCTCCGCCTCCCCCTCCTCGGCTGAGGTGCGGAAGCCCGCGTACCCCGGACCGTAGGGGACGAACTCCCACCCGAAGGCCTCGGAGTAGAACGACTGCGCCTCTGCCATGTCCGTGACGGACAGCTCGAGGTAGTCGATCGAGTGGTGGATGCCGTGCGCATGGGTAGCCATGCGGGCAGCGTGCCACGCGGCACCGACACGAGTCCGGCAGGCGCCTCGCCGCCGGTCGGGAGTTCGCGCTCGCGGACGCCCCGGACAGGTCGAGCCGGACGTATCCGGTACCGCTAGGGTCTCGGCATGTCGCGGAGTCGCAGGGGTGGGTCAGGCATGCGGACGATGGAGTTCGAGGAGGAGCACGAGGGGCCGGCGGCAGGTCCGCCGGGGCGTCCCGACGACGAGGGTGGCCGCGTCGAGGACGACGGGGACGCGGGCGCCCCCGGGGCCAGAGCGCACCGACGTCCAGGCCTCCCGTGGATCGCTGCGGGGATCGCGGTCGTCGTGGTCGCAGCCGGCCTGGTCGTGGACGGGACGATCGAAGACCGCCGGGAGACCGCCCGGCTCGTCGGGGCTTTCGGCGGCGTCGTGCCCTGGGGCGACGCACCACCCGGCGAGCTGTGGTCGGTGGACGCACCGGGCGGCCGGTTCGCCCAGGCCGGTGCCGACGGGGTGGTACTGATCGAGAACGGGACGGTCTCGGGCGTGGACCTCGGCACGGGAGAGATCGCCTGGTCGCGGGACGTCGGCCCGGGCGCGACGTGCGGGACGGACCTCTCCTGGAACGGCAGCACCCAGCGGCGGGACGACCCGCTCGTGTGCGTGTCCGGAGGTCTCGAACGTCTGGCGACCGTGCTGGACGACGACGGCACCGTCCTGGGGTCGCTGTCGCTCGACGATGTCGGCGGTGCGGAGGCCTTTGCCGTGCCCGGTCCTTCAGGAACGGTGGTACTGGCGGAGCGGGCCGCCGAGCCTGCTCCGGGCGCGACCGCGACGCCCTACCGGCTCCTGACGATCCAGGGCACGATGGAGGACGTCGTCGTGCCTGCGGGACGGGCGGCGCGCGTCGTCGCGGTCGACGTCGCCACCGGCGAGATGCGCTGGGAACGGGTCGTCGACTTCGTCGCCCCTGAGGGACGCCCTAGCAGCTGCCTGACCACCACGATCACCGACGGGCTCGACGAGGAGTCCTTCTCGATCGACGCGGACCCCCTGTCGGTCGTCGTGGTCGACGGCATGGTGCGGGTCTTCGGCTGCGGCGTGGACTCGCTGCTCTCGTCCGACGGAGCCCGGCTCCAGGCAACTGGTGCCGATGACTGGCGGACCGTCCCCGCCGGGTCGGGCGGGTTCGTCTCGATCTCCGACAACCCCCCGACCACGCACGCGCTCGACCGCGACGGGACGGTGCGCTGGGAGACCGGCGGGCACTACCTCTTCCCGCAGGCCGTGGACGGCTCCGAGCAGGACGCGTGGTACCTCGCGACCACGGGCCGGCTGGTCGCGGTCGACTCCCACGACGGCAGCCGTCGGTGGGCCGTGGACATCCCCGCCGAGCAGGTTCTCGTGCAGACCGGCGAACGGGTCGTCGTCACCAGCTCCCGGTCTCGCCGTGCGCTCGACCCGGCGACCGGGGCAACCCTCTGGGAGGCCGAGGAGACGGACGGCGACCGCTTCTCGGTCAGCACCTTCACCGACGGCAGGCGGTTCTTCGAGGTCACCGTGGTCGGCGACCAGCCCACCGACGCCCGGCTCACCGCGTACGACCTCACGACGGGCGAGGAGCTGTGGAGCCGGGACGACGTGCCGGTGTCCGACACGGTCGTCGCGTTCGGCGGCGCGCTGCTGCGAGTCGGCGAGAGGTCGCTCTCACGCTGGGGGTGAGGGGACGGCGGTGGGAC
>NZ_JBHUAD010000096.1:0-14029 GCF_042789955.1 Oerskovia sp. NPDC056781 | reverse complement strand
GTCCGAGCCTCGAGCGCCGCCGCGACCAGGCCCGCGAACAGCGGGTGGGCACGCGTCGGGCGGCTCTTGAACTCGGGGTGCGCCTGCGTGCTCACGTAGTACGGGTGCACGTCGGCCGGGAGCTCGACGAACTCGACGAGCGACGAGTCGGGCGACGTGCCCGAGATGACCAGGCCGGCCTCCTCGAGACGAGCACGGTACGCGTTGTTGACCTCGTAACGGTGGCGGTGACGCTCCGTGACCGACTCGGAGCCGTAGGTCTTGGCGACCACGGAGCCCGGGCGCAGCGCGGCCTCGTACGAGCCCAGGCGCATGGTGCCACCCAGGTCGCCCGCGCCGTCGACGATCGCGAGCTGCTCCTCCATCGTGGCGACCACGGGGTTCTTGCTCTCCGGGTCGAACTCGCTCGACGACGCGTCCTCGATACCCAGCACGTTGCGCGCGTACTCGATGACCATCGACTGCAGCCCCAGGCAGATGCCGAGCGTCGGGACCTTGTTCTCGCGGGCCCAGCGCAGCGCACCGAGCTTGCCCTCGATACCGCGCACGCCGAAGCCGCCCGGGACCAGGATCGCGTCGGCCCCGCCGAGCGCGTCCTCGGCGCCCTCGGGCGTCTGGCAGTCGTCCGAGGGGACCCAGCGGATCGTGACCTTGGCGTCGTTGGCGAAACCGCCGGCGCGCAGCGCCTCGGTGACGGACAGGTACGCGTCCGGCAGGTCGATGTACTTGCCGACGAGCGCGACCTCGACCTGGTGCTCGGGCTGGTGCACGCGCTCGAGGAGCTGCGACCACCCGTCCCAGTCCACGTCGCGAAACGCCAGGCCCAGACGGCGCACGACGTACGCGTCGAGGCCCTCCGAGTGCAGCACGCGCGGGATGTCGTAGATGCTCGGCGCGTCGATCGCGTTGACCACGGCCTCGTTGTCCACGTCGCACATGAGCGCGATCTTGCGCTTCACGGGCTCGGGGACCACGCGGTCCGCACGCAGGACGATCGCGTCGGGCTGGATACCGATCGAGCGCAGGGCGGCGACCGAGTGCTGGGTCGGCTTGGTCTTGAGCTCGCCCGACGGGCCGATGTACGGCACGAGGGAGACGTGCAGGAAGAAGACGTCGTCGCGGCCGAGCTCGTGCCGGACCTGACGCGCCGCCTCGAGGAAGGGCTGGGACTCGATGTCGCCGACCGTGCCGCCGATCTCCGTGATGATCACGTCGACACCCTCGCCCGCCTGGGCACGCATGCGCGACTTGATCTCGTCGGTGATGTGCGGGATGACCTGCACCGTGTCGCCGAGGTACTCGCCGCGGCGCTCCTTGGCGATGACCTGCGAGTAGACCTGGCCCGTCGTCACGTTGGACGAGGCCGGGAGCTCCACGTCGAGGAATCGCTCGTAGTGCCCGATGTCGAGGTCCGTCTCGGCGCCGTCCTCGGTCACGAAGACCTCGCCGTGCTGGAACGGGTTCATGGTGCCGGGGTCGACGTTGAGGTAGGGGTCGAGCTTCTGCATCGTGACGCTCAGGCCACGGGATCGGAGCAAGCGACCCAGGCTCGAAGCCGTCAGCCCCTTACCGAGAGAGGAGGCCACGCCGCCGGTCACGAAGATGTGCCGGGTGCTGTGGTCCGAGCGGCCGCCGTTGAGGGCGTGGGGTCTGTTCAGGTGATCTGCCACGGAACTCCATCCTAACAGTGACTCGCCGGGGCCGCTCCGGATCCGGGGGGCCGCGACCGTGGGATGACTCTCAGTCGGGCTGTTCGCCCTCCAGTCTGCGCCCGGCGGGCGGGTACCGCCCAGGCCCTCAGGCGTCCGGGCTCGCGTCGGCGGGTGCCGCGCCACGCCCACGCCGCACCAGCCCGACGACGGACGACCGGTCCGCGACGAACGCCAGGCCGACCACGACGAGGGACGCCAGGACGGCGACCCCCACACCCACCGCGAGCGCCACCGCGACGTGCGCGTCGTCGGGCAGCACGAGCTCGCTGAGGACACGCCCCGCGGCGCCGCCGAGCACCACGCCCAGGGTCACGACGGCGACCGTGCGCGGCACGCCGGCCACCGCCGCCGGGCCCGCGTGACGACGCACCGCGAGCAGGAGCAGGAGGCCCGCGACCGTCATGCCCACCGCGGTCGCGAGGCCGAGGAGACCCAGCACCCGCACCTGGTCGCCCTCGCCGAGGACCGCCGGGCCTACGACCGCCAGCACGGCGACGACGCCCCACCCCGTCGCCGTCGCGACCACGGCCGCGCGCTGCCTGTCCAGGACGTAGAGCGCGCGCGACAGGTGCAGGATGAGAGCGAAGCCCACGATGCCCGGCGCCATGGCAGCCGTGGCCGTGCCCAGGCCCTCGACCGATGATCGGGTCACGACGTCGAAGACCGACTCGACCGCGGCCGAGGCCGCCACGAGCGCCGCCACACCCACCCCCGACACCAGGAGCAGGGTGCGCGTCGTCGATGCCAGCAGCCTGTCGAAGAGCTCGCGGCTCCCCTGGGCCACGTGCTCGGCCAGGCGAGGGAACGCGCTCGTGGCGAGCGGGAACGCGAGCACCGCGTACGGCAGCAGGTAGACCTGCTGCGCGTAGAAGTACGTCGGGAACGTCGCCTCGGGTCCGGAGGTGTTCGCTGCGTACATCGCCGCGAGCACCGAGACCTGCTGCGCGACGAGCGCCCCGACCCCGGCGAACGCCAGGTTCCGGGCACGGACGCCCTCGCCGCCGGGAAAGCGCAGGGTCGGGCGCAGCCGGGTGCCGGTGCGCGCGACGGGCAGGACGAGCGGCAGGGCCAGCGCTGCGACCCCGAGCGTCGTCCCCCAGCCCAACCACGCGATCGCGCTCGACGACAGCGCCGCCACGTCGTTCTGGTCCCCGCCCGCCATGCCCGCGAACACCAGGTACACCCCGATGACCACGAGGCTCGACACGAGCGGCGCGAAGGCCTGCCAGAAGAAGCGCTTGTGCGCCTGGAGGATCCCGCCGAGGATCACGGCGAACCCGTACATCGGGATCTGCAGGGCAAACACGCGCACGAAGAGCGCCGTGACGTCGACCAGATCGGGGTGCGTGTCCATCAGCACGTACGCGATGGGGTACGCCAGCGCGGCGAGGAGAGCGCCCAGCGGGACCAGGACCAGGAGGGTCCATCCGAGCAGCGCCGAGGCGATCCTCGAGACGTCGACGCGGGCGCCCCGCGCGATGGGGCCGGCGAGCAGCGGGACGACCGCGCCGGCCAGCGCACCACCGGCCGCGACCTCGAACAGGACGTTCGGCAGGATGTTGGCCGACGTGTACGCCGTCCCGATGCCCTCGGTGCCGACCGCCGACGCCATGACGAGCGAGCGGGCGAAGCCCACGAGGCGGCTCGCGATCGTGACGACCGTGATCATGAGTGCCGCGCCGGCGAGCGTCTGCGTGCCCGCGCGCAGCCGGGAGCCACGCGCGGGTCGTGGCGCGGGCGCGGTCTCCGGGCCCGGCGTCACGTCCTCGTTCAAGCCGGTGCGTCCTGACCGGACGGCGACGGGTCGGCGGTCGTCGCGGTGCGCGCAGGCGCTGCGGTGCTCGCAGCCGCGGGGGTGGCTTGCGCCGCGGTGGCGGGCGCCGGACGGCGGCCCCACTGGTCCACGCGGCGCAGCACGTCGTTGCCGTCGATGATCTTCGAGAAGCTGACCTTCTCGCTCGCCACGTTGAGGCCCAGGATGCCGACGAGCGCAAGCAGTCGGACGGCCCGCGGCGCACCGAACGCGACCTGCGTGCCGACCAGAGCGCCGAGCGCGTTCGCGCCTCCGTCGCCGAGCATGTCGCGTTCGCCCAGGTCGCCTGGAGCGGCTGCGGCCGCGGCACCGAGCACGGCGCCCGACGTCGCCCCGACGGGCGTCGCCGCGAGCGGGACGGTCAGGGCCGCACCTGCCTTGAGCGCGCGCCCCGGACGCAGGTCCAGGAGGTTGAAGAGGTTGGCGCTGAGCGCGACGATCGAGCCGTTGACCGCGACGTCCGTCAGGTACCCGAGGGCCGAGCCGGTCCGACGCGTGCCGACGAAGGCCGCGGTGAGCGACGTCGTCCCGATACCGAGGACCTTGAGGCCCCCCGTGGTGACGCGGCCCTCGAGCAGCGCGCCGACGTGTCCCTTGATGCCCTTGGTGCGCGTGGACGTGTCCTCGGCGAGGTCGTCGACCAGCCCGAAGGCCCCCCCGCCTGCCGTCGCCAGCGCGGCCGCGGTCCGGGTACGGGCGTCCGGCCCCGCGACGAGAGCCCCGGCCACGAGACCCATGGCGACCGCGGGCCCCTCGAGCAGGCTGATGGGCTCCCCACGGTGGTTGGTCCGGGTCCAGCGCTCCGGGCCGCCGGGCGGGGTCGAGTCGAGGAACGCGCGCGCGGTCGCGGTGGTCGCGGCCGACGTGATCGCGGACCCCACCGCGCGCCAGAACGTGCCCATGAGCCTCAGCCCTCCGTCTGGGTGTCGGTGGTGCCCGCGGTCGCGTCGGTGCCCGAGGTCGACTCGGGGGCGCCCGGAGGCGTGCGATCGACCGGGGGAAGCTGCACGGCGGGCGGGATGACCGCGGTCGCCCCGTCCTCGAAGCCGTACTGGCCGACCTTGTCGCCGAGTCGCGCGGCGAGGGCGAGCGGTACGGAGATCTGACCGGGCGCCTCCTCGATACCGCTGACGGTCGAGAGCACCGCGGCGAGGTCGCCGTCGGCCGTGATCGTCGAGATGACGTCGCCGGTGACCGGCGTCGACCCCGCGACGAGCGCCCCCTCGGACCGTGCCTGCGCGGCCTGGGCGAGCAGGACCTCGATCGAGACGGCGTACGCCTTGGCCTCGTCGACCGTCGCCTCCTGGGTCGAGTCCTTGGTCGGTGCCGTCGATGCCTGGGGCTCGAGCAGGAGGACGACGTCCGCGGGCACCTCCTGCGGCTGCACGACCTCGATGAGCTTCGCGTCGGTCAGCTTCTGCTCGACCAGGACGGCCTCCGAGGTGCGGGCCTCGGGGGCCGCGAGCTGCTTCGCGGTGAGCGACGTGGCGAGCGCTGCGGCCAGCTTCTCGTCGGTCCCCGCCTCGTCGACACCGGGCACGAGGTTGGTCACCTCGGTCGCGACGGTCTTGCGGGCGTCCTCCTGGTCCTCGGCGGTCCAGTCCGCGCCCAGCCGCACGTGCCCGACGACGCTCGCGCCGGCGTTCTCGAGCTGCTCCTGCACCGCCTCGTAGCGGTCGCCGTCGACCTCGCCGAGGTCGACGACCGCGACCCGACGGTCCTGGAGGGAGCCGTCGACGAGCTGGGGACCCGCGGCGACGATGAACTCCTTGTCGTCGGCGGCCTGGAGGTTCGTCGCGTCGAGCTGGTCGCGCAGCTCGTTGCGCTCGAGCCGCAGCTGCTCGACCTGTCCCGTGAGCTGGTCACCGATCGCGCCCTGCAGCGGACCGGCGCCCAGGATGATCCCGACCGCCAGCGCCAGGAAGACCGAGATCAACGAGACGATGTGGTACCTGAAGTCGATCACTGTGCTGTTGCGTCCTTCGTGTCCGTACGGGGCGACGTGCGGTCGGTGCGCGTCAAGGAGGTGGGGAGGTCGGTCGTGCGGGAGCTCATGCGCCCCCGAACAGTGCGCCGATCCACGAGACGAAGTCGTCGAAGCGGGCGCCGATGATGCCGAAGACCGTCTGTCCCGCGGCCGTGGACCACATCGCCATGATCACGGCGAAGAGTCCGGCGAGCGAGAGCAGCGTGAGCTGCAGGTTCGAGATCCGGTGCTGGTAGAGGCGCGAGACGCCCTTGGCGTCGACGAGCTTGCCGCCCACGCGCAGGCGCGTGAGGAACGTGCTCGCCATGCCCGAGCGGCCCTTGTCGAGGAACTCGACGAGCGTCGCGTGCGTGCCGACGGCGACGATGAGCTCAGCGCCCTTGTCGTCGGCCATGAGCATCGCGATGTCCTCGCTCGTGCCGGTCGCGGGGAAGACCACCGGCTCGACCCCGAGCGCCTGGACCCGCTCGAGCCCCGGTGCCTTGCCGTCACGGTAGGCGTGCACCACGATCTCGGCGCCGCACGAGAGCGCGCGGTCCGAGACGGAGTCCATGTCGCCCACGATCATGTCGGGCTTCCAGCCCGCGTCGAGGATCGCGTCGGCGCCGCCGTCGACCCCGATGAGCAGGGGACGGTACTCCTTGATGTAGGGGCGCAGCGTCGCGAGGTCTTCGCGGTAGTGGTAGCCGCGCACGACGATCAGGACCTGGCGGCCCTCGATGTCGGTCCGGATGTCCGGGACGCCGACACCGTCGAGCAGGAGCTCTCGCTCGCGCCGCATGTAGTCCATGGTGTTCTCGGCGAAGCGCTCGATCTCCTCGGACAGGCCCGCGCGGGCCTCGTCGAGGCTCACGGCGATCGTCTCGGAGGTCTGCCGCACACCCTCGGCGAGCAGGTCCTCGCCCGCGTACACCTTGCCGTCCTCGAGCCGCAGCTCGCGGCCGTCGGAGATGCTCATGATGCCGCTGCCGAGGTCGTCGATCAGGATGATCCCGGCGTCGACCAGGATCTCCGGGCCGAGGTTCGGGTAGCGGCCCGAGATCGACTTCGCGGCGTTGAGCACCGCGAGCGGCTTGGCGGTGACGAGGGCGTCGGCCGCGACGCGGTCGATGTCGAGGTGGTCGATGACCGCGACGTCACCGGGCTTGAGCCGCTTGGTGAGTGCCTTGGTGCGGGCATCGACGCGGGCGGGGCCGCTGGTTCCCGGCTCCGCCACGTCGGACGTAGTTCTGCGCAGAGTGATTCTCATCGCCGCTATCGTCCCACGACCGAGGACTCGAGCAGTTCGAGCGCGTGCTGGCGGGCGGCGTCCGACTCCTCCTGCCCGGAGAGCATGCGCGCCAGCTCGCGGACACGGTCCTCGCCCGTGACCTCGTGCACGCCCGTGACCGTGACCGGGTCGACACCGTCGGCGCCACCGGGCGACTTGGTGACCACGAGCTGGGAGTCGGCGAACGCGGCGACCTGCGCGAGGTGCGTCACGACGATCACCTGGGCCGTGCGGGCCAGGGACGCGAGGCGTCTGCCCACCTCGACGGCCGCTCGTCCGCCGACTCCCGCGTCGACCTCGTCGAAGACGAACGTGGGCAGCGGTGCGGCGTCGTCCGTGCCCGCGTCCGCGCCCGACGTGGCCAGCGCGACCTCGATCGCGAGCATCACGCGCGAGAGCTCACCGCCCGAGGCGCCCTTGCCGAGCGGCCGCGGCGGAGAGCCGGGGTGGGGCACGAGCGAGAGCGTCACGACGTCCGCGCCCCACGGGCCGGGCTCGTCGGCGGGGGTCACGTCGACCACGAGGCTCGACCCGGTCATGGCGAGCCCCGCGAGCTCGTCCGTCACGGCGCGCGCGAGGCGCTCCCCCGTCGCGGTGCGAGCGGCGGTGATGCGGGCGCCGAGCCCGGAGAGCGTCGCGGTGAGCTCGTCGGCCCGTTCGGTCATCGAGCGCAGCCGCTCGCCGCCGTCGTCGAGGTCGAGCAGGCGCAGCCCGGCGTCGGAGGCCCAGGCCAGGACGTCGTCGATCGTCTCGCCGTAGGTGCGGGTGAGACCGCCCAGGGCGGCCAGGCGCGTGTGCGCCTGCTCGAGCCCGCCCGGGTCGGCCTGGAGGTCCTCGACGTAGCCCGAGACCTCGGTCGCGATGTCGGCGAGCACGTAGCCGACGCCCGCGATGCGTTCGACGAGACCGGCCAGGCCCGGGTCGAGGTGGCTCGCGGTCTCGAGCGCCCGCCGGGCGCGCTCGACGGCCGACGTCGCGTCCCCGGGGACGTCACCCCCGTCGAGGGCGTCGTCGCCCACGATCGCGTCGTGCGCGGCCTGCGCGCCCAGGCGCAGCTCCTCGGCGTTCCCGAGGCGTGCGACGAGCGAGGTCAGCTCGGTGTCCTCGCCGGGCTGCGGGTCGACGCGCTCGATCTCGGTGAGCCCGATGCGCAGGAGCTCTGCCTCGCGCGCCCGCTCCTGGGCGCGCGCCGTGAGGTCGGCGATCTCCTCGAGCAGGCCCGTGCGCTCGGCCCAGGCCGCCCGGTACTCGTCGAGGAGCTCGGCGTGCGCGCGACCCGCGAACGCGTCGAGCGCGACGCGCTGGTGGCTCGGGGTGCGCAGGCGCAGCTGGTCGGCCTGGCCGTGCACCGTCACGAGGTCGTCGGCGATCTCCGCGAGCACGCCCTGGGGCACGCTGCGCCCGCCCAGGTGCGCGCGCGAGCGCCCCTCGGCCGCGACGGTGCGCAGGACGACGACCGTCCCGTCGTCGTCGACGCTCCCGCCCGCCTCGTCGATGCGCTGCCCGACGGCGTCGCGCCCGCTCACGCGCAGGCGCCCCTCGACCACGGCACCGGTCGCGCCGGGGCGCACCGACGACGGGTCGGCCTTGCCGCCCATGAGCAGGCCCAGGCCGGTCAGGACCATGGTCTTGCCGGCACCGGTCTCCCCCGTGATGACGGTCAGGCCGGGGTGGAGCGGGACACGGGCGGAACGGATGACGCCGAGGTTCTCGATCGAGATCTCTTCGAGCACGGTCAGTCCTCCTTCGGGTCGGGAGCGGTGGGGCGTGGGCCGCCCAGCCGTGCGGCGTCCACGGCGTCGGACGCGGCCTTGCGCGCAACACGGACCGCGTCCGCGGCGTCCTCGGCGACGCGGCCGCGCCAGCCCACGACGGGCAGCGAGAACTTGGACACGAGCCGGTCCGTGAAGGGGGCCGTGGAGAGCCGCGCGAGGCGGATCGGTGAGTCGCCGCGCGAGACCTCGACGCGTGCCCCCGCGGGCAGGTCGATGCGTCGGCGCCCGTCGCACGTGAGCACAGCCGGGCCGGAGCGCTGGAGGAGCTCGAGCGCGAACGTCGACGTCGGGCCGACGACGAGCGGCCGCGCGAACAGGGCGTGCGCCGCGAGCGGCACGAGCAGCATCGCGTCGACGTCGGGCCACACGACCGGTCCCCCGGCCGAGAAGGCGTGCGCGGTGGATCCGGTCGCGGTCGACATGACCACGCCGTCGCAGCCGAACGACGACAACGGCCGCCCGTCGACCCCGATCGCGACCTCGATCATGCGCTCGCGCGAGGCCTTCTCGACCGTCGCCTCGTTGAGGGCCCAGCCCACCCGGGTCTCGTCCTCGCCGGGCAGCGTGACGCGGACCTCGAGCACCCCGCGCTCCTCGACCACGTAGTCACGCGCGGCGAGGCGCTGGACGGCCGCGGGCAGTCCCTCGCGCTCGGCCTCGGCGAGGAAGCCGACGTGACCGAGGTTCACGCCGAGCAGCGGGACACCCGTACCGTGCGTGAGCTCGGCGGCACGCAGGATCGTGCCGTCGCCGCCCAGGACCATGACGACCTCGGACTCCGCGACGCCCTCGCGCGTGCGCAGCTGGGCCATGTGGTCACCGAACGTCTCGGCGAGGTCGTCGTCGTGCAGCCCGACCTCGAAGCCCGCGTCCTGGAGCTCCTTGACCGCCTCGTGCAGCGCGACGACCGCCTCGGGGCGTCCACCGTGCGTGACGATCAGCACTCTCCTGGTCACTGGGCTCCTCCGGTCGGTCGTCGGTCCGCGGCGGTGCCGTGGTCCTGGGGCGGCGCACCGTCGTCGGGCACCGTCTGCGAGTCTGTCAGGTCTGCGCCGCCCTGAGGGGGTACGGGCGACGTGACATGGGCGACGCCCGGGGTGCTTGTCGTCTCGCCCACCGCGGCCACGACCGGCACGGTCGACACGGGTGAGGACACGGCGCGCTCGACCGCCTGCACGAGGGCCTCGCGGTCGACGGGAACGGGTGCGTCGGACGCGCTCAGCCACACGAAGAACTCGCGGTTGCCGCTCGGGCCGGGCAGCGGGCTGGGGATCACGCCGAGCGGGCGCAGGCCGAGGGCCGCCGCGTCGAGGGCCACGTCGAGCACGGCGCGCGCGTGCAGCGCCGGGTCACGGACCACTCCCCCGGTGCCGAGCCGCTCGCGCCCCACCTCGAACTGCGGCTTGACCATGAGCAGCAGGTCCGTGCCGGGAGCGACGACCGCTGCGACAGGAGGCAGGACCAGGCGCAACGAGATGAAGGAGAGGTCGGCCACGACCAGCGCGGGTGCCTCGTCGAGGTCGCCGGGAGCGAGGTCGCGGACGTTGAAGCCTTCACGCACCACGACGCGCGGGTCCTCGCGCAGGGCGGGCACGAGCTGGTCGTGCCCGACGTCGACAGCCACCACCCGTCGCGCTCCACGGCGCAGCAGGACGTCGGTGAACCCGCCCGTCGAGGCGCCCAGGTCGAGGCACGAGGCGTCCGCGACCCGGGGGGCACGGTCCGGCACCGTGGCGGTGATCGCGTCGAGCGCTCCCGCGAGCTTGAAGGCGGCCCGTGAGGCGTAACCGGGGTCGGTGGGGTCCTGCTCGACGACGACGCTCTGCCCGTCCGTCACCGGCAACGACGGCTTGGCGACGCTCCGGCCGTCGACCGTGACGCGCCCGGTGGCCACGAGTTCGGCGGCCTGGCGCCGCGACCGGGCGAGGCCGCGGCGGACGAGCTCGGCGTCGACGCGTGCGCCCACGCTCAGTCCTCCGCGTCCGCGAGGCGCTCCTGGAGGGCCTCGTGGATCGCGTCGAACACCGCGACGTGGTGGGTCAGGGGGGCGTCGGCGAGCTCGTCGAGCCGGCCGAGCGCCTGGGCGACCGCGGCGTCGGCAGGCTCGCTGCCCGACGGCGTCGCGCCGGTCCGCACGTCCCCGGGGGTGGGGACGGGGGTCTGGGTGGGGGCGCCGTCGTCGACGGTGTCCTGCGCCATGCGTGGACCTCCAGTCCGTTCCAGGGTGCGGTGCGCTGCACCGGTGGGCGAAACGCGGCTCACGGCCGCACGTCACCGCACCGGTGCAACGCTACCGGTCAGGACACGATCTCAGGGGTTACCGACAGCCAGCTCGGGGACGGTGTCCGCATCCACCGCACCGCCCGCGTCGACCGTCGCCCACGCCGCGCCGCACGCGGCGCGGATGAGGTCGACCCCCTCGGGGCCGGTCAGCTCGAGCGCACCGTCCGTGACCCGTGCCGCGGCCTCGCCGCACGTCCACCAGCCCTCGCCACCTTGGGTGGGTGCCGCGTGGGGCTCGAGCAGGCTCAGGAGGTCCGCGCCGATGTAGTGAGGGCGCAGCCCGGGCTCGGCGAGGACAGCGTCGCGGCCCCCGTTCACGCCCGTCAGGACGTGCAGCCCCGGGTAGCCGCCCGAGCGGGCGCCCGCGAGGTCGGTGTCCAGGCGGTCACCGACGACGAGCGGCGAGGACGCCCCCGCCCGCTCGATCGCGAGCCGGTACATCGTCGGCGAGGGCTTGCCGGCGCTCGACGGCTCGACCCCTGTCGCGGCCTGGACGGCCCGCACGAGCGAGCCGTTGCCCGGCGCGAAACCCCGGGCCGTGGGCAGCGACAGGTCGAGGTTGCTCGCGACGTGCCAGGCACCGCGCTGGACCGCGTAGGCGGCCTCGGCGAGCTGGGCCCAGCCGAGCTCGGGCGCGAAGCCCTGCGCGACCGCGACCGGCTCCTCGTCGGCGCTCTCGACGATCACGAAGCCCGCGTCGTGCACGGCCGTGAAGAGGCCCGCACCGCCGACGACGAGCACGCGGGCGCCTGGCTCCAGGCGCGTCCGCAAGAGGGCTGCGGCCGCCTGAGCGGCGGTCATGACCTCCTCGGGCGACGTCGGGATGTCGAGCTCGGTGAGCTGCGAAGCCACCGACTGCGGCTCGCGCGACGCGTTGTTCGTCACGAAGACGAGGCGCATGCCGGCGGCACGGGCTCCCCCGAGGCCGGTCGCGGCGTTCGGGATGGGCTCGTGGCCGCGGTAGGCGACACCGTCGAGGTCGACGAGGGCCAGGTCGTAGCGTTGCGCGAGCGGGATGTCGCTCGAGATCAGCCCCAGGCTCACTTGGTCTCCTCGTCGTTCTCCGCGCCCGACGCCGCAGCATCCGTCTCGCCCTTGGGCTCGGCCGCCGACGTGCTCGTGTCGTCGGTCTCGTCGTCGCCGTCCGCCTCGTCGTCGATCTCGACGGCGTCCTCGGTCAGGTCGTAGACGACGACGTCCTCGTCGAGGGACGTGCCGAGGGCAGCGGCCAGCGCACGGGGGTCGACGTCCGCGAGGATCGCGGCCGCTTCCTCGGTGCGGCCCGCGGCCTCCAGGACGCTGGCCTTGGCCTGCAGCACACGGAGCGCCAGGTCACCCGTGGCGTCAGCTGCGGGGATCTGGTCGAGCACCGCGAGGGCGGCCTCGAACTCGCCGAGGTCGACGCGTGCACCACTCACGACGAGTGCGAGCTCGGTACGACCCGTGGCGTCGAGGGTGCTCGCCTCCTCCGAGGCGGCCAGGGCGATCGCGCGCTCGGGACGCTCCAGGCCACGCTCGCAGTCCGCCATGATCGGCAGGTGCTCCGAGGAACCGTTGAGACGGCGCACGGTGCGCAGCTCACGCAGCGCCTCGGCGTATCGGCCGGTCTGGTAGGCCGTCAGACCTGCGGCCTCACGGACGACGTCGACGCGGCCGGCACGACGCACCGCAGCCTGGGCGTGCTCATAGGCCAGCTCAGGGTCGGTGTCGATCAGCTTGCCGGCCATGACGAGGTGACGACCCACGACCGTCGCGTTCTCCTTGCTCAGCGTCCGCAGACGACCACGCACGTCACGATCGAGGTCGGAGAACTGCACCGCCTCGTCGATCTCAGGGCCGGCGTGACGCTGGTCCTGCGGCGGGCGCGACTGGCGCTCGCCCTGGTCTGCCGAACGCTGCGGGCGGTCGCCGTAGCTCTTGCGCTCGCCGCCACCGGACTGCGGGCGGTCAGCGTACGAGCGGCGCTCGCCAGAGCCGGAGGACTGAGGACGGTCACCGTAGGAACGACGCTCGCCGCCACCGTAGGACCCGCCACCGGACTGCGGGCGGTCACCGTACGAGCGACGCTCACCACCACCGGACTGGGGACGGTCGCCGTACGAGCGGCGCTCACCGCCACCGTAGGACCCGCCACCGGACTGCGGGCGGTCACCGTATGAGCGGCGCTCACCGCCACCGTAGGACCCGCCACCGGACTGCGGGCGGGCACCGTACGAGCGACGCTCGCCGGAGCCCGAAGACTGCGGGCGGTCGCCGTAGAACTTGCGCCCGGCGCCACCGGACTGCGGGCGGTCACCGTACGAGCGGCGCTCACCGCCACCGTAGGACCCGCCACCGGACTGAGGACGGTCACCGAACGAGCGACGCTCACCGCCACCGTAGGACCCACCACCAGACTGGGGACGGTCACCGTACGAGCGACGCTCGCCGGAGCCCGAAGACTGAGGACGGTCACCGTACGAGCGGCGCTCACCAGAGCCGGAGGCCTGCGGGCGGTCACCGTAGGAACGGCGCTCACCGCCACCGTAGGACCCGCCACCGGACTGCGGGCGGTCACCGTAGGAGCGACGCTCACCACCACCGGACTGCGGACGGTCGCCGTACGAGCGGCGCTCACCGCCACCGTAGGACCCGCCACCGGACTGGGGACGGTCGCCGTACGAGCGGCGCTCACCGCCACCGTAGGACCCGCCACCGGACTGGGGACGGTCGCCGTAGGAGCGGCGCTCACCCGAGCCCGAAGACTGCGGGCGGTCGCCGTACGAGCGGCGCTCACCGCCACCGTAGGACCCGCCACCGGACTGAGGACGGTCACCGTAGCTCTTGCGCTCGCCGCCGCCGGCGCGCGGGGGCTTACCCGCGGCTCCATCACGACGAGGAGCTCCCTGGTTGCGGCCCTGGGAGCTGGAGGAACGACCGGTGTTGCCGGACCGCCCTGCCCCGGAAGACCTACGGTCGCGGTCGTCGGCGTGACGTTCTGGGCTGTCGTTCACAGCGGTGTCCCTTCGATATGCACTGACGTTCATCATCCCACGAGCAGGGTCGCAGGGGCTTGCCCGGTAGGTCACAGGCACGCCAAAGGCCCACCCCGTTCGGGGTGGGCCTTTGGTGAATGGTTGTCCGGCGGCGACCTACTCTCCCACCCCGTCTCCAGGGCAGTACCATCGGCGCTGTGAGGCTTAGCTTCCG
>NZ_JBHUAD010000095.1:0-14283 GCF_042789955.1 Oerskovia sp. NPDC056781 | reverse complement strand
GCGCAGGCACGGCCTCAGGGACCGTCGCGGCCCCGGGGTCCGCGTCGCGGTCCGTGGCGGCGCTCGCGGTCCGGCGGGGCAGGGGAGGGACGAGCGAGAGGAGGCCGTTTCGCGCGGCGGGCGGGGGCCCGCCGGTGAGCAGGGTCGCGGCCTCGAACCCTGCGAGCAGCCGGTCGGGCTCCCAGGACAGCTCCGACGCCGGCGTGCCCGTCACGCCTGCTGTGCCTGCTGTGCCTGACGTGTCTGTCATGACCGGCTCGACGACCCTGCCGCCCCCGCGGGCACCGCCGCGAGGTCCTTGCCGCCGTCGACGCCGTCCCCGGCGGGGAAGCGCACGAAGAGCATGAGCACGAGGCCCACGAGGATCACGGCGACGATCCCCAGGATGCCCCAGTACTGCTGGCCGGACACGGCGACCATGGTCGCGAACGCCATGGGGGCCAGGAAGCTCGCCGCGCGCCCCGTGGTCGCGTACAGGCCGAACGCCTCGGCCTCGCGGCCCTCGTCGCTGATCCGTCCGAGGAGCCCGCGGCTCGCGGACTGGGCCGGGCCGACGAACGCGCACAGCAGCAGGCCCCACAGCCAGAAGACGCTCGCGCCGCCGTCGTGCTGGACGAAGACCGCGGTGCCGGAGATCACGAGGCCCACGAGCGAGCCGAGGATCACCCGGCGCGGGCCGATCCTGTCGTCGAGCCACCCGGCTGCGATCGTGGACAGGCCCGCGACGACGTTCGCCGCGATGGCGAACACGATGACCTCGCTCGCGCTGAAGCCGAACGTGCCCGACGCGATCACGGCGCCGAACGTGAAGACGCCCGCCAGGCCGTCGCGGTAGACGGCGCTCGCGACCAGGTAGCCGAGCGTCGAGCGACGCGTGCGCCACAGGTGCACCAGGTCGCGGCCGAGCTTGCGATAGGCGCCCACGACGCCGATGGGGGCCACTCCTCCGCGGCGCGGCGACTCGGGGACGGTGAGGAGCACGGGGATCGCGAACACCGCGAACCACACGGCGGACAGCAGGACGCTGACCCGGATGTCCATGCCGTCGGCGCCCGTGATCCCGAACCAGCCCACCTCGGGGTTGATGAAGCCGACGAACAGCACGAGCAGCAGCACGATCCCGCCGACGTACCCGGCGCCCCACCCGATGCCGCTGATGCGCCCGATCGTGCGCGGCGTGGAGATGTCGAGCAGCAACGCGTTGTACGCGACCGAGGCCAGCTCGAAGAAGACGTTGCCCGCCGAGAGCAGCACGACGCCCAGTATCACGGCGTCGGACAGGGACCCGGGGGTCGGCTGGACGAAGAACATCGCGACCATGGCCGCGACGGTCGCCGCGGTGTTGACCCCGAGCCACACCTTGCGGCGCCCCGAGGCGTCCGCGAGCGCCCCGAGCGCGGGCGCGAGCAGGGCGATGAGGGCCCCGGCGATGGTGAGCCCCCAGCCGAGCCACGCGGTGTGGTCGGCCATGACGGCCTGGGGGTCGGCCGCGCCGGCCTCGACGAACGCGTCGCTCGTGATCCAGCGCGTGAAGACGAAGGTCGTGACGACGGCGTTGAACGCGGCCGACCCCCAGTCCCACAGGGACCAGGCGAGGACCTGGCGGCGTCCGACGGCGGGCGGCTGCGTGGGGGCGTCGCCGCCCGTGTCGGGGGCGCTGGGGGCGTCACCGTCGGGTGTGGCGGGGGTCACGTTCGTGTGATCTGGCACGCGCGCATCGTAGACCGTCCGGCGGGCGTGACGGTGAACACGGGGCGACGGACGGACGGGTGGGCGGGCATCTTCTCGCCGAGTGTGCAGTTCGGGCGGTCACGGTCGGCGATCGACAGCCCGAGGTGCACACTCGGCGAGCTCCTCCGCGGACGCTCACCGCGGCGGCGCCCCGGGCCCCGCTAGGCTCTGCGCATGACTCGTGTCCTCATCCTCAACGGTCCCAACCTCGGTCGCCTGGGCGTCCGCGAGCCCGACGTCTACGGGGCGGCGTCGTACGCCGACCTGGTCGCGGCGGGGGAGCGGTGGGGGGCGGAGAACGGCCTCGAGGTCCAGGTGCGTCAGACGGACGACGAGTCGGAGCTGGTCGGGTGGCTGCACGGCGCGGTCGACGACGGCGCGCACGTGGTGCTCAACCCGGCGGCGTTCACGCACTACTCGTACGCGCTGCGCGACGCGGCCGCACAGGTGACCAAGGCGGGCCTGCTGCTGGTCGAGGTGCACCTGAGCAACCCTGCCGCGCGCGAGGAGTTCCGGCACAACTCGGTCATCGGCGGGGTGGCGACGGGGACGGTGGCCGGGTTCGGGTTCGACTCGTACCGCCTGGCGGTGCTCGCGATCGTGTCGAGGCTCGGGGACTAGATCCCCAGGTCTCAAGTCTGTGGACTTGATACTACGATATCAAGGCCCTGACCTTGTGAGCAGTGAATCAAGGGTCTACGGTGGACGGATGTTCGTCCTGACCGTGGACCAGAGGGCCAGCACCCGCCGAGGCGACCTCGTGCCGGAGGTGCTGGCCGCCCTTGCGCCCTTCGGAGAACGCGACGGGGTGGTCATCGGCTTCGACCGTACCGTCGGCGACGAGGTCCAGGCCGTGCTCGACGACGCCGCGCTCGTCGTGGAGGTCGTCCTCGCCCTGGGCAGGTGGGGAGGATGGAGCACGGGCCTCGGCATCGGGGCCGTGCTGCCGGGTCCGGGAGGGCGTCTGCCCGCGGCCTCGCGCGAGGCGTCCGGGTCGGCGTTCGTGCACGCCCGGGCCGCGGTCGAGCGGGCAAAGTCCCGCGGCACCCACGTCCCGCTCGCGGTCGAGGGGCCGGAACCGGCAGCGGCGGGGGAGGTCGAGGCGCTCCTGCGGCTCCTGCTCGCCGTGGGCGCCCGTCGCACTCCGGCGGGATGGGAGGTCGTGGACGCGCTGGCGCGCGTGGGTGGCACCCAGAAGGATGTGGCCCGAGACCTCGGGATCAGCGAGCAGGCCGTGAGCCAACGGCTGCGCGCGAGCCTGTGGTCCGAGGAAGCGGCCGTCCGGCCGGTCGTGACCAGGCTCCTCCAGGAGGCAGACGCATGAGCTTCACCACAGGGTTGGCCGTCGCAGGGGTCGCGCTGGCGACGCTCGTGCTGAGCGTGCTGGGCGGCATGCTCGTGACGCCGTGGGTCCTGCGCGCCGCCGCCCGCCGGTCCGAGGCGGAGGGAGAGGTCCCGCCCGCACGCGACCCCGGACCCGTCCCCCCGCCTCCCGGCCGCGTCGTCCCGGCCGCAGGCCCGCGCACGGTGGCGAGCGCTCCCGTACCGCCTCCGCCCCCGGCAGAGCCGCCCGGCCCGGCCCCCGTGCCGTGGGCACCCGACCCGGCGACCGGTGCGACGCCGTCGGACCCTGGCGGGCCCGTGGGCACCGAAGCCGTCCAGACGCTGCGCGGCGGGACCTGGATCGGCATCCTCGAACGCCTCGCGATCACGGGCTGCCTGCTCGCCGGATATCCGGCCGGGATCGCCGTCGTGGTCGCCATCAAGGGCCTCGGGCGCTACCCCGAGCTGCGCGAGCACCCGGTCGGCGCCGAGCGCTTCCTGATCGGCACGCTCGCCTCGACGATCTGGGCCGCGGCGACCGGACTGCTGGGCGCAGCGATCCTTGGAGTCCTCCGGTAGACTGGACCGGGCCTTTCGCGGCCCCTGAGAACTCGCAGCACGGACGTGTGCCCAGCGAAGCCCCGGGGAGCCCGCCAGGGAAGGCCGGCTACCGCCAGGGCGCGCACCCGAACGTGTGCGCATCAGTGGCTCGCACGCGGATCGCGCGGTGAGGCACCCCGACGGCAGCACCATGACAACGCGACAGGAAGACCGAACGTGGCGACGACCAACGACATCAAGAACGGCACCGTGCTCAAGCTCGACGGCCAGCTGTGGACCATCATCGAGTTCCAGCACGTCAAGCCCGGCAAGGGTGGCGCCTTCGTTCGCACCAAGATGAAGAACGTCCTGTCCGGCAAGACCGTCGACAAGACCTTCAACGCCGGCCTCAAGATCGAGACCGCGAACGTCGACAAGCGCGACATGCAGTACCTGTACAAGGACGGCGACGACTTCGTCTTCATGGACACCTCGACGTACGACCAGATCACGGTCCCGGCCGCGACCGTCGGCGACGCCGCCAACTACATGCTCGAGAGCCAGAACGCGCTCGTCGCGACCAACGAGGGCGTCCCGCTCTACATCGAGCTCCCGCCGTCGGTCGTCCTGGAGATCACCTACACCGAGCCGGGCCTGCAGGGCGACCGCTCGACCGGTGGCACCAAGCCCGCGACCCTCGAGACCGGCGCCCAGATCCAGGTCCCGCTCTTCCTCGAGCAGGGCACCAAGGTCAAGGTCGACACCCGTGACGGCTCCTACCTGGGGCGCGTGAACGACTGACGTGGGTGCACGAACCAAGGCACGCAAGCGCGCGCTCGACGTCCTCTTCGAGGCCGAGCAGCGCCAGCTGGACCCGCAGACCCTCCTCGCCGACCGGGTCGTCGACTCGGGCACCCAGACGCCCCTTCCGCAGTACAGCGTGGACCTCGTCGAGGGCGTCCTGGCGCACCGCGAGCGGATCGACGAGCTGCTCGAGACCTACTCGCACGGGTGGACGCTCGACCGCATGCCCGCGGTCGACCGCGCGCTCCTGCGCATCGGCAGCTGGGAGATCCTCTACAACGACGACGTCCCCGACGCCGTCGCGATCGACGAGGCCGTCGACCTGGCCCGCGAGCTGTCCACGGACGACTCGCCGAGCTTCGTCAACGGCCTGCTGGCCCGCATCGAGGAGATGAAGCCGACGATCCTGGCCTGAGGCCCGGACACCGTCGGGCGTCCCCCGGCGCGCGGCCCAGCGCCCGCGCCAGGCGACGCCAGGTGCCAGTGTGCCGGTCCCGCCCTCGTGGCGGGGCCGGCACACGTGCGTGCGGCCTCGTGGAAGGCCTGTCGGGCACGCGTCGGCGCCCGTCAGCACGCGTCGGCACCCGTCGGCACCCGTCGGCACCGCGTCCCGAGGCGCCGTGCGGCCTGCGGCCCCTGTGTGATCAACGACGCCCGCCCAGCCCGTGAGAAGCACCCGGACCCGGTCCGGGCGAGAGGTAGGGTGAAGGCGTCAGATTTCCTTTAACACCCGTCCAGTGAGGCGGGGAAGGAGGTCACCAGAATGAGTTCTGGGCCTGCTGTGCCATCTTCCGAACCGACCGTCACCCCCGAGGACCCCTCGGACGGCGTGACCACCGTTCTCGGCGAAGCCGAGATCGCGCGGGCACTGACCCGCATCGCGCACGAGGTCGTCGAGCGCAACAAGGGCGCGCACGACGTGGTCCTCCTGGGCATCCCGACGCGCGGCGTCCCCCTGGCCGAGCGGCTCGCCGAGCGCCTCGCGACGATCGAGCCCGGCCTCGTGCCCGCGGACGTCGTCGGAGAGCTCGACGTCACGATGTACCGCGACGACCTCCACCGGCACCCCGTGCGGACCATCGGCGCCACGCGCCTGCCCGCGTCCGGCATCGACGGCAAGGTCGTCGTCCTGGTCGACGACGTGCTGTTCTCGGGGCGCACCATCCGGGCCGCGCTCGACGCGATCAGCGACATCGGCCGCCCCCGCGCGGTCCAGCTCGCCGCACTGGTCGACCGCGGCCACCGCGAGCTGCCGATCCGCCCCGACTACGTGGGCAAGAACCTGCCCACGTCCCTGTCGGAGCGCGTGAGCGTGCGCCTCGTCGAGACCGACGGCGCACCCGACGCGGCCGGCGAGCCCGTCACCGACGCCGTCCTCATCAGCCAGCGGCCCACCTCCACCTCCAGCGAGGGCACCCGATGAAGCACCTGCTGTCCACCGCGGACCTCGCGCGCGCCGACGCCATCCGTATCCTCGACACGGCCGCCCAGATGGCCGCCACGCAGTCGCGGGAGATCAAGAAGCTCCCGACGCTGCGCGGTCGCACGGTCGTCAACCTGTTCTTCGAGGACTCGACGCGCACCCGCATCTCGTTCGAGACCGCGGCCAAGCGCCTGTCGGCCGACGTCATCAACTTCTCGGCCAAGGGCTCGAGCGTCTCCAAGGGCGAGTCGCTCAAGGACACGGCCCTCACGCTCCAGGCCATGGGCGCCGACGCGGTCGTGATCCGCCACCAGGCCTCGGGTGCGCCGCACACGCTCGCGCACGCGGGCTGGGTCGAGGCGGCCGTGGTCAACGCGGGCGACGGGATGCACCAGCACCCGACGCAGGCGCTGCTCGACGCCTTCACGATGCGCCGCCACCTCGTGGGGCGCGGCGCCGCGGGCGCGTCGGTCGCGGGTGACCCGACCGGCCAGGACCTCGCGGGCCTCAGGATCGCGGTCGTGGGCGACGTGCTGCACTCGCGCGTGGCGCGCTCCAACGTCCACCTGCTGCACACGCTCGGCGCGCAGGTCACCCTGGTCGCACCGCCCACGCTCGTGCCCGTGGGTGTCGAGACGTGGCCGTGCGACGTGTCGTACCACCTCGACGAGGTCCTCGCCGAGACCGCCCCCGACGCCGTGATGATGCTCCGCGTCCAGCGCGAGCGCATGAGCGGTTCGGGCGCGGGCGGGGGAGCGTTCTTCCCCAACCCGCTCGAGTACACGCGCAACTACGGCCTCGACGGGCGCCGCCTGGCACTCCTACCGGACCACGCGATCGTCATGCACCCCGGCCCCATGAACCGTGGCCTGGAGATCTCCGCCGAGGCCGCCGACTCGCCGCGAGCGGTGATCGTCGAGCAGGTCGCCAACGGCGTGGCGGTCCGCATGGCCGTCCTCTACCTGCTCCTCGCGGGCGACGCATCGAAGGAAAGGGCTGGACTCGAATGAGCGAGCAGACCACGAACCCCACCTACGTCCTGCAGGGCGCGGCCCCGCTGGGCGCCGACCCGGTCGACCTCGTCCTCGCGGGCGGCGTGATCACCGAGGTCCGCGCGGCGCACAGCCCCGTGGCGGACGACGAGACGGCCGTCGACGCGACCGGCCTGGTCGCCCTGCCCGGCCTCGTCGACCTGCACACGCACCTGCGCGAGCCGGGCCGCGAGGACGCCGAGACCATCGTCTCGGGCACGCGCGCCGCGGCCGTGGGCGGCTTCACGGCCGTGCACGCCATGGCCAACACGACCCCGGTCGCGGACACCGCGGGCGTCGTCGAGCAGGTGTGGCGCATCGGGCGCGACGCGGGCTGGGTCGACGTCCACCCGGTCGGCGCGGTCAGCGTCGGCCTCGAGGGCCACCAGCTCGCCGAGCTCGGCGCCATGGCGGACTCGGCCGCGCGCGTGCGCGTCTTCTCCGACGACGGCAAGTGCGTCTGGGACCCGATCCTCATGCGCCGCGCCCTGGAGTACGTCAAGGCCTTCGACGGCGTCGTGGCCCAGCACGCGCAGGAGCCGCGCCTCACGGAGGGCGCCCAGATGAACGAGGGCGTCGTCTCGGCCGAGCTCGGCCTCGCGGGCTGGCCCGCGGTCGCCGAGGAGGCGATCATCGCGCGCGACGTGCTGCTCGCCGAGCACGTGGGCTCGCGCCTGCACGTGTGCCACCTGTCCACGGCCGGCTCGGTCGAGATCATCCGTTGGGCCAAGGGCCGCGGGATCGACGTCACGGCGGAGGTCACGCCGCACCACCTGGTGCTGACGGACGAGCTGGCCCGGGACTACGACCCGACGTTCAAGGTCAACCCGCCGCTGCGCACCGCCGCGGACGTCGAGGCCGTGCGCCAGGGCCTGGCGGACGGCACGATCGACATCGTCGCGACCGACCACGCGCCGCACACGCGCGAGGACAAGGACTGCGAGTGGGCCGCGGCCGCGTTCGGGATGACCGGTCTGGAGACGGCCCTGAGCGTCGTGCAGCAGACCATGGTCGACGCGGGCCGCATGACCTGGGCCGACGTGGCGCGCGTCCTGTCGGCCGCGCCGGCGCGGATCGGCCGCATCGACGAGGGCCCGACGGCGCAGGGCCGCCCCCTCGAGGTCGGCGAGCCCGCCAACGTGGTCCTCGTGGACCCGGCGGCCCGCCGCGTGGTCGACGGCCGCTCGCAGGTCACGGCCAGCACCAACACGCCCTTCCACGGCCACGAGCTCCCGGGCCGTGTCGTCGCGACGTTCCTGCGCGGTCGTGCGACCGTCCTGGACGGCGCGCCCGTCGAGCAGGTCGTGGGGGTCCGCGCGTGAACCTCCCCCTGCCCGTCGCGGTCGGCATCTGGGTCGTCATCGGCCTCGTCCTGCTCGCCGTCGTCTTCGTGGGGCTCAAGCGCCTGACGACCCGCACGGCCCAGACCGTCCCGGCCCCGCCCGCGGTCCCGGAGGGCGACCTCGGCGAGGTCGTCGCGGGCCCGTTCACCGCGGTCTACGTGTCCAGCACGCTCGCGGGGGACTGGCTCGCCCGCGTCGGGGCCCACCGGCTCGGTTTCCGGTCGAACGCGACCGTGACCGTGCACCGCGGCGGGGTCCTGATCGCCCGCCAGGGCGCCCCGGACCTGTTCGTGGCCGCGAGCGCCCTGGAGGCCGTGACGCTGGCCCCGGGCATGGCGGGCAAGTACGTCGGCAAGGACGGCCTGGTCGTGCTGACGTGGACGGTGCCCGCCGCCGGGGACGCCCCGGCCACCCGCTTGGATACTGGACTCCGGACCCAGCTCGCCCCGGACCGTGCCACCCTCCTGAACGCAGTCCGCGAGCTACTTCCCGCCGCCGACAGCGCACCGAACGACGACTCGAAGGAGCCGCAGCAGTGAGCATCTCGACCCCCAGCACGGACGCCCTGGACGCCGACCGGACCGCGGTCCTGGTCCTCGAGGACGGGACGACCCTGACCGGTCGCGCCTTCGGGGCCCGCGGCACGACGTTCGGCGAGATCGTCTTCAACACCGGCATGACCGGCTACCAGGAGACGTTGACCGACCCGTCCTACCACCGGCAGATCGTCGTCATGACGGCGCCCCACATCGGCAACACCGGGGTCAACGACGACGACCCCGAGTCGCGCAAGATCTGGGTCAGCGGCTTCGTGGTGCGCGACCCTGCGCGCCGCCCGTCGAACTGGCGCTCGGCCGGCTCCCTGACCGACGAGCTCGTCGAGCAGGGCGTCGTGGGGATCAGCGACGTCGACACGCGTGCGCTGACCCGTCACCTGCGCGACCGGGGTGTGATGCGCGCCGGCGTCTTCTCGGGCGAGGCGCTGGTGCGCGACGGCTACCGGCGCCCGACAGAGGAGCTCGTCGAGCTCGTCCGCTCGGCCCCCGCGATGGCCGGGGCGGACCTGGCCCGCGAGGTCAGCACCCCCACGGCCTACGTGGTCGAGCCCTCGGGGGCGTTCGCCGGCAAGGATCCGCTCAAGACGGTCGTGGCGGTGGACCTCGGCATCAAGTCGATGACGCCGCAGCGCCTGTCGGAGCGCGGGATCCGCGTGCACGTCGTGCCCTCGGCGTCGACGATCGAGGACGTCCTGGCCCTCGAGCCCGACGGCGTGTTCTTCTCGAACGGCCCCGGCGACCCGAGCGCCGCGACGCACGAGGTCACGCTGCTGCGCGAGGTCCTCGACCGCCGCCTGCCGTACTTCGGCATCTGCTTCGGCAACCAGATCCTGGGCCGTGCGCTGGGCTTCGGCACGTACAAGCTCGCGTACGGCCACCGCGGCATCAACCAGCCCGTGATGGACCTCGCCACGCGCAAGGTCGAGATCACGTCCCAGAACCACGGCTTCGCGGTCGACGCCCCGATCGGGGAGCAGGCGACCGCGCCGCACGACGGTGGTCGCTACGGCCGTGTCGTCGTCTCGCACATCGGGCTCAACGACGACGTGGTGGAGGGGCTCGAGTGCCTCGACATCCCCGCGTTCTCGGTCCAGTACCACCCTGAGGCAGCCGCCGGCCCGCACGACGCCGCCTACCTCTTCGACCGCTTCCTCGACCTCATGACGTCCGGCGCGGCCTCTGCCGCCGGCCTCTCGGCCGCCACGCCGCAGGCGTCCGCAAAGGAGAACTGACCAGTGCCTCGCAGAACTGACATCAACAGCGTCCTGGTCATCGGGTCCGGCCCGATCGTCATCGGCCAGGCCTGCGAGTTCGACTACTCGGGCACCCAGGCCATCCGGGCGCTCAAGGAGGAGGGCCTGCGGGTCGTCCTGGTGAACTCGAACCCGGCCACGATCATGACGGACCCGGAGTTCGCGGACGCGACGTACGTCGAGCCGCTCACGACCGAGGTCCTGACGACCATCATCGCCAAGGAGCGCCCGGACGCGGTCCTCGCGACCCTGGGCGGGCAGACGGCGCTCAACGCGGCGATCGCGCTCGACGAGGCCGGTGTGCTCGAGAAGTACGGAGTCGAGCTCATCGGTGCGAACATCGCCGCGATCGAGAAGGGCGAGGACCGCCAGCAGTTCAAGGAGGTCGTCGAGAAGTGCGGCGGCGAGTCGGCCCGCTCGGAGATCATCCACACGATCGAGGAGGCCGTCGCGGCCGCCGACTCCCTGGGGTACCCCATGGTCGTGCGCCCGTCCTTCACCATGGGCGGCCTCGGCAGCGGCATCGCGTACGACGAGCAGGACCTGCGCCGCATCGTCGGCCAGGGCCTGCACTACTCGCCCACGACCGAGGTCCTCCTCGAGGAGTCGATCCTCGGGTGGAAGGAGTACGAGCTCGAGCTCATGCGCGACACGGCGGACAACGTCGTCGTGATCTGCTCGATCGAGAACGTCGACCCGGTCGGCGTCCACACGGGCGACTCGATCACGGTGGCCCCCGCGCTGACGCTCACGGACCGTGAGTTCCAGAAGCTGCGCGACATCGGCATCGCGGTCATCCGCGAGGTGGGCGTCGACACGGGCGGCTGCAACATCCAGTACGCGGTGCACCCGGAGACCGGGCGCGTCATCGTCATCGAGATGAACCCGCGCGTGTCGCGCTCGTCGGCGCTCGCGTCGAAGGCGACGGGCTTCCCGATCGCGAAGATCGCCGCGAAGCTCGCCATCGGCTACACGCTCGACGAGATCCCCAACGACATCACGGGCTCGACGCCCGCGTCGTTCGAGCCGACGCTCGACTACGTCGTGGTCAAGGTGCCGCGGTTCGCGTTCGAGAAGTTCCCCGCCGCGGACGACACGCTCACGACGACCATGAAGTCGGTGGGCGAGGCCATGGCGATGGGCCGCAACTTCACCGAGGCGCTCGGCAAGGCGCTGCGCTCGATCGACAAGGGCGGCGCGGTGTTCCACTGGGACGGCGAGCCGGTCTCGGGCGAGGAGCTCGACGCGCTGCTGGTGGAGATCGCCCGTCCCACGGAGGGGCGTCTGATCGCGACCCAGCAGGCGCTGCGCGCCGGGGCGAGCATCGAGCAGGTCTTCGAGGCCACCAAGATCGACCCGTGGTACCTCGACCAGATCCAGCTCGTCAACGAGGTCGCGGCCGAGGTCGCGCAGGCCGACGCCCTGACGCGCGACGTGCTGGTCCAGGCCAAGCGCCACGGCCTGTCCGACGCGCAGGTCGCGAAGCTGCGCGGCATGGGCGCGGCGGGGGAGTCGACGGTCCGTGAGGTCCGCTACGCGCTGGACGTCCGCCCGGTCTACAAGACGGTCGACACGTGCGCGGCCGAGTTCGAGGCCAAGACCCCGTACCACTACTCGACGTACGACCTCGAGACCGAGGTCTCCCCGCGCGAGCGCCCGGCCGTCCTGATCCTGGGCTCGGGCCCGAACCGCATCGGGCAGGGCATCGAGTTCGACTACTCGTGCGTGCACGCGACGCTCGCCCTCAAGGGCGAGTACGAGACCGTGATGGTCAACTGCAACCCGGAGACGGTCTCGACCGACTACGACACCTCGGACCGCCTGTACTTCGAGCCGCTCACGTTCGAGGACGTGCTCGAGGTGTACCAGGCCGAGCTCGCCGCGGGCCCGGTCGCGGGCGTCATCGTGCAGCTCGGCGGCCAGACGCCGCTGGGGCTCGCGCAGCGTCTGGCGGACGCGGGCCTGCCGATCCTGGGCACCTCGCCCGAGGCGATCGATGCCGCGGAGGACCGTGGGGTCTTCGGCCGCGTGCTCGCCGAGGCGGGCCTGCCCGCACCGGCGTTCGGCACGGCCACGTCGCTCGCGCAGGCCCGTGAGGTCGCCGAGGGCATCGGCTACCCGGTGCTGGTCCGCCCGTCCTACGTGCTGGGCGGGCGCGGCATGGAGATCGTGTACTCGGCCGAGCAGCTCACGGGCTACGTCGAGCGTGCGCTGCACGCCGCCGCGACGGACGACCGCACGACGACGGGCTCGCTGCCCGCGCCGCTGCTCATCGACCGCTTCCTCGACGACGCCATGGAGATCGACGTCGACGCGCTCTACGACGGCACCGAGCTGTACCTGGGCGGCGTCATGGAGCACATCGAGGAGGCCGGCATCCACTCGGGCGACTCGGCATGCGTGCTGCCCCCGGTGTCGCTGAGCGAGGCCGAGATCGAGCGCATCCGCCGCTCGACCGAGGCCATCGCGAAGGGCGTGGGCGTGCGCGGCCTGCTCAACGTGCAGTACGCGCTCGTCTCGGACGTCCTGTACGTCCTGGAGGCGAACCCGCGTGCCTCGCGCACGGTGCCGTTCGTCTCCAAGGCGACGGGGGTCTCGCTGGCCAAGGCCGCGGCGCGCGTCATGGTCGGCGAGTCCATCGCCGACCTGCGCCGGAGCGGCGTCCTGCCGGCCGAGGGCGACGGCGGGCACCTCGACCTCGACTCGCCGATCGCCGTCAAGGAGGCCGTGCTGCCGTTCAAGCGCTTCCGCACGACCGACGGCGTCGTGGTCGACACGGTGCTCGGCCCCGAGATGCGCTCGACGGGTGAGGTCATGGGCTTCGACCGCGACTTCCCTCGCGCGTTCGCGAAGTCGCAGGCCGCGGCCTTCGGCGGCCTCCCGACCTCGGGCTCGGTCTTCGTGTCGGTCGCGGACCGCGACAAGCGCTCGATCGTCTTCCCGGTCAAGCGCCTGACGGAGATGGGTTTCGAGATCCTCGCGACCCAGGGCACCGCCGGTGTGCTGCGCCGCAACGGCATCCCGGCCACGATCGTGCGCAAGTTCTCCGCGGGCCGCGGCGCCGACGGCGAGCCCACGATCGTCGACCTCATCACCGAGGGCAAGGTCGACATGGTCATCAACACGCCGTCGGGCCAGGGCGCGCGCGCCGACGGCTACGAGATCCGTGCGGCCACGACCGCGGCGGACAAGCCGATCGTCACGACGACCCAGCAGCTCGCGGCCGCGGTCCAGGGCATCGAGGCGGTCCTCGCGGGCCCGTTCGACGTGTGGAGCCTGCAGGAGCACACGGCCGCCACGGCCGCGCGCAAGGCCGAGGCGGACGCGTGAGCGCTGTGAGCGCGGCGCGCCGCCCCTTCGGGGAGCGGCTCGCCGAGGCCATGGACGCGCACGGGCCGCTGTGCGTGGGCATCGACCCTCACCCGGGTCTGCTCGCGGCCTGGGGCCTGCCCGACGACGCCACAGGGCTCCGCGAGTTCGGCCTGCGGGTCGTGGACGCCGTGGGCGGGCAGGTCGCGGCCCTCAAGCCCCAGTCGGCCCTGTTCGAGCGGCACGGGTCGCGCGGCGTCGCGGCCCTCGAGGAGGTGCTCGCGGCCGCCGCGGCTGCGGGCCCCTCCGGGACGCTCACGATCGTCGACGCCAAGCGCGGGGACATCGGCTCGACCATGGCCGGGTACGCCGACGCCTACCTGCGGGACGGTTCGCCGCTCGCGGGCGACGCCCTGACGGTCTCCCCGTACCTGGGCTTCGGGTCCCTGAGCCCGGCCGTGGAGGCCGCGCTCGAGACGGGGCGCGGGTTGTTCGTGCTGTGCCTCACGTCCAACCCGGAGGGGGCTGAGGTCCAGCACGCCCGCACGGGCGCAGGGGTCGACGTCCGGTCGGTCGCCGCGCGCATCGCCGCCGAAGCCGCCGCGCTCAACGAGGGGATCGAGCCGCTCGGCTCGATCGGCCTGGTCGTTGGCGCGACCATCGGTGACGCGGCCCGCAACACCGGGGTGGACCTTCCTGCCGTCAACGGTCCGCTCCTGGCGCCCGGCGTCGGTGCGCAGGGCGCGGGCGCGGCCGAGCTCGCCGCGGTGTTCGGCGACGCTCGTCGTCAGGTGCTCGCCTCCTCGTCGCGCGGCGTCCTCGCCGCGGGACCGGACGCCGGAGCGCTGCTCACGGCCGCCCGCACAGCCTCACGTGAGGCGGCCGACGCGCTGCGCGCCTGACCGACCCGGCCGACAGCACGCATGACGCGCCGTGGGGCGTCCACCGACCCGGTGGGCGCCCCCCCGG
>NZ_JBHUAD010000094.1:0-14345 GCF_042789955.1 Oerskovia sp. NPDC056781 | reverse complement strand
GGTGCGCGACGTGCGCTGCGCCGTCGGGCGCCGGGGATCTCGTCAAGACCGGCGTGACCGGAAACTCACCCCGCCCCGGTGAGCGGTCGGGAGTGTCCCCCGGGAGCACGACGCCCCCGCCCCCACCTGTGACCGGGGGAGCGGGGGCGCGGGGGCGCGGGGGCGCTGCAGGATCAGGCCGTGGTCAGCTGACGCCGAGCAGGTCGATCACGAAGACGAGCGTCTTGCCGGACAGGCGGTGGCCGCCGCCGGCCGGTCCGTACGCGAGCTCCGGGGGGCAGACGAGCTTGCGGCGCCCGCCGACCTTCATCCCCGGGATGCCCTGCTGCCAGCCGGCGATGAGGCTGCGCAGCGGGAAGTTGATGGACTGGCCGCGGCTCCAGGACGAGTCGAACTCCTCGCCGGAGTCGTACTCGACGCCCAGGTAGTGGACGTTGACGGTCGAGCCGGGCTGCGCCTCGGCGCCGTCGCCGACGATCAGGTCGGTGACCTCGAGCTCGGTGGGGGCCGGACCCTCGGGGGCATCGACCTCAGGACGGGTGCGTTCGGTGTTCTCGGACATGTTCCGATCCAACCACGCCGCACCCCCGCGCGGGCTGTCGGAACTCCCGAGAACCGCAGAACCGTGCGGAAAAGTTGGGGATCCCGAAACCCACGGAGGGCCCTTTCTTGCCATGATGAACGCATGACTCCCCCCGCCACACCGACCTCCGGCGCGCCCGCAGACGCAGGTGCGGACCGCCGTCGGACCCCTCAGGACATCCGCCGCTGGCGCCGCTACCTGGCCGACGAGCGTGCCGAGGCCGCGACCTACCGCGACCTCGCCTCGCGCCGCAGCGGCGAGGAGAGGGAGATCCTCCTGGCGCTCGCCGACGCCGAGAAGCGGCACGAGAACCACTGGCTCGCGCTGCTGGGCGACGACGTGGGCAAGCCGTTGCGCGGTGACTGGCGCACGCGGTCCCTCGGGTTGTTCGCCCGCCGGTTCGGCGGGGTGTTCGTGCTCGCGCTCGCGCAGCGGGCCGAGGCTCGTTCGACGTACGAGACCGACGCCGACGCGACCGCGACGATGGCTGCCGACGAGCGCATCCACGAGGAGGTCGTGCGCGGCCTCGCGACGCGCGGGCGCATGCGCATGTCGGGGACCTTCCGGGCCGCGGTGTTCGGCGCGAACGACGGCCTGGTGTCCAACCTCGCGCTGATCCTCGGGATCGGGGCGTCGGGTGCGTCGAACGCGACCGTGCTGCTGTCGGGCCTCGCGGGCCTGCTCGCAGGTGCGCTGTCGATGGGTGCGGGCGAGTACGTGTCCGTCCGTTCGCAGCGTGAGCTGCTCGACGCGTCGACGCCCAGTCCTCTGGCCTCGGCCGCGCTGCCGCACCTCGACGTCGACGCGAACGAGCTCGCGCTCGTCTACCGGGCACGGGGCCTCGCACCCGACGAGGCCGAGAAGCATGCTGGCGAGGTCCTGTCGACGTACACGGCCGCGACCGTGATCGCGCCGGCGGTGGAGGGGGACGAGTTCGAGACGCACGGCTCCGCGATGGGGGCTGCGGTGTCGTCGTTCCTGTTCTTCGCGTCGGGCGCGCTCATCCCCGTGCTGCCGTACCTGTTCGGGCTCCAGGGCGGGGTCGCGATCCTCGTCGGGAGCGGACTCGTGGGGCTCGCGCTGCTCGGGACGGGTGCCACGGTCGGGCTGCTGTCGGGTGCATCGCCGATCAAGCGCGCGCTGCGCCAGCTCGCGATCGGGTTCGGTGCTGCCGCCGCGACGTACGCGCTGGGCCTGGTGTTCGGGGCGACGGTCTCGTAGCCGGGTCGCAGCACGAAGGCCCGACGGCGGAGCGTGCCTCCGCCGTCGGGCCTCCCTCGCCGGGAGCGGTGCGCTAGACGACCAGGCCCAGCAGCAGGATCACGACCAGCGCCACGACCGACAGCACGCACTCCATGACGGACCACGTCTTGAACGTCTGGCCCACGGTCATCCCGAAGTACTCCTTGATGAGCCAGAACCCCGCGTCGTTCACGTGGGACAGGAACACCGAGCCCGCGCCGATCGCGAGGACCAGCAGCGCTGCGTGCGTGGGCGAGAGCCCGGTCGCGAGCGGGGCCATGATCCCGGCGGCCGTGATGGTCGCGACCGTCGCGGACCCGGTCGCCACGCGGATGAGGGCCGCGACGAGCCAGCCCGCGAGGAGCGGTGAGAGGTTCGCGTCGGAGATGCCGCTCGCGATGACGTCGCCCACGCCCGAGTCGACGAGCGTCTGCTTGAAGCCGCCACCCGCGCCCACGATGAGCAGGATGCCCGCGATCGGGGCGAACGACTTGTCGACGAGCGAGCTGATCTCGTCGCGCGTGCGGCCCATCGCGCTGCCGAACGCGACGAGCGACACGAGCGACGTGATGAGCAGCGCGACGAGCGGCGTCCCGATGAACTCGAGCCCCTTGCCGACGGGCGTGTCCAGCGTCCCGGTCGTCTCGACGACGGTCCGGGCCAGCATGAGGATGACGGGCAGCAGCACCACGGTGACGGCGACCGCGAAGCTCGGGCGCGGGGCGTCCTGGTCGCGCTCGCTCACGCCCAGGACGGTCGTGGGCGGGGGCAGCTTGACCCACGCCGCGAGGGGCTTGGCGAGCAGGGGGCCCGCGACGATCACGGTCGGGACCGCGACGAGGAGGCCGAGCCCGAGCGTCAGGCCGAGGTTCGCGCCGAGCGCGTCGATCGCGAGCAGCGGGCCGGGGTGCGGGGGCACGAGGCCGTGCAGCGCGGAGAGGCCCGCGAGGGCGGGGATGCCGACGAGGATCGGGGAGACCCTGGAGCGGCGGGCCACCATCATGACCACGGGGATGAGCAGGACGACGCCGACCTCGAAGAACAGCGGGATGCCGATCACGAACGCGATGAGCGCCATGGCCCACGGCAGCCGTTGCACGGGCGTGCGCGCGAGGATCGTGTCGACGATCTGGTCGGCACCGCCCGAGTCGATGAGCATCTTGCCGATGATCGCGCCGAGCGCGATGAGGACACCGACGCCCGCGACGGTCGAGCCGAGCCCGGCCGAGAAGCTCACGAACGCGCTCACGAAGTCGATGCCTGCGACGATCGCGAGGACCGCCGAGCCGATCATGAGGGACAGGAACGGGTGGAGCTTGAGCCACACGATCAGGACGATGATCGTCGCGATCCCGACCACGGCCGCGAGGATCAGCTGGGCCGTCCCGGCGTCGGTCGTGGGGGTCTCGGTGGCTGCGCGCAGGGCGCCCGCGGCGAGCGGGTGCGAGGCGAGGGTGAGCATCATCGCTCCTCGGTGTCGGTGTCGGTGCTGGGGTCGGTGCTGGGGTCGGCCGCCAGGTGACGGGGCACGCGGGGGATCGTGGGGTGGGGCAGGGCGCTGGTCGCGAGGATGCGGTCGACGAGCTCCTCGGGCGGGGTGCCGACGTCGAGCGTGATCCCGTCCTCGTCGTCCGCGAGGGGTTCGAGCGTCGCGAGCTGGGACGGCAGGAGGGACGCGGGCATGAAGTGCCCGCTGCGGTGCGTCATGCGCTCCTCGAGGAGCTCGGGGCTCCCGGTGAGGTGCACGAACCGCACACGGCCGTGCGCCGTGCGCAGCAGGTCGCGGTAGGTGCGCTTGAGCGCCGAGCAGGTCACGACGGCGGAGTCGCCCTCGGCGGCCTGGTGGTCGAGCCAGTCGCGCATCGCCCGGAGCCAGGGCCAGCGGTCCTCGTCGGTGAGCGGGGTGCCCGCGCTCATCTTGTCGATGTTGGCCTGCGGGTGGAACTCGTCGGCCTCGGCGTAGGGGCGGTGCGTGCGCTCGGCGACCAGGGTCGCGACCGTGGTCTTGCCCGAGCCCGCGACGCCCATGATGACGAGGTGCACGGGTTCGGTCTCGCTCCCCGGTGTCGGGGCGGGGCTGACGTCTGTGTCCATGAGGGGTTCCTTGGCCTGTCGACTGCTGCGTCGTGCGCGGACCTCTGCGGCCGCTGTTCGAGCATGCATGATTGGTATCACCTTTGGCAAACAATGGTGTGACCAATGGTGGAAGCCGTAGGCTCGACCCATGTCCGCGACGGTGCTCCACAGCTCGGTGACCGACGTCCTCGGCCAGCGCATCACCGCAGGTCACCTCCCTGCGGGCAGCACGCTGACCCTCGACGGGATCGGCACCGAGTTCGGCGTCTCCCGCACCGTGACCCGCGAGACCATGCGCCAGCTCGAAGCGCTCGGCCTCGTGCGCTCGGGCCGACGCATCGGTCTCGTCGTCCTCCCCGAGCAGGACTGGAACGTCTACGACGCCCGCATCATCCGCTGGCGCCTCGCCGGACCGGGCCGCGACGCCCAGCTGCGCTCGCTGACCGAGCTGCGCTGCGCCGTCGAACCCCTCGCCGCGGCCGGCGCCGCCCGGCACGCGACCCCCGAGGCCCGCACCGAGGCCGTCGAGCTCGCCGCGCGCATGCGCGAGCTCGGCGAGGCCGGGCGCCTCGAGGAGTTCCTCCAGCTCGACATCCGCCTGCACGCCCTGCTCCTGCGCTCGTGCGGCAACGAGATGTTCGCGGCGCTCACCGAGGTCGTCGGCGAGGTCCTCGCCGGACGTACGCACCTGGGCCTCATGCCGCAGGCGCCGGTCGCCGAGGCCCTCGACGAGCACGAGGCCGTCGCCCGCGCCGTCGCGGCGGGCGACCCCGTCGAGGCCGAACGCGCCATGGCGGCGCTCGTGGGCGAGGTCCGGGCGGCGCTCGCGGAGTGAGCGCTCCCCCCGCAGGCCGTCGCCCGGACGGCCCGACGGCGTCGCGCACCGTGCGCGGGAGACTCACGTCCTGAGACGGTCGCCCCGGGAGACGGTCTTCGGGCCGGTGCGGGGTAGCCTCGTCGGTCGTGCCCCGCCTCGACGGCATCCTTGCCGACACGACCCCGCTCCGCGTCTCCCCGCCCTTCCGCCGGCTGTGGTGGGGGCTCGGGATCTCCAACCTCGGTTCCCAGCTCACGGTCGTGGCCGTAGGTCTCCAGGTCTACGCGCTCACGGGCTCGACGCTCGCGGTCGGCGTGCTCGGGATCTTCGCGCTCGTGCCCCTCGTGGCGCTCGGCCTGTACGGGGGCGCGCTGGTCGACGCGTACGACCGCCGCAAGGTCGCGCTGCTCGCGTCCTGGGCGCTGTGGGTCGTCACGGGGCTGCTCGCGCTCCAGGCATGGCTCGACGTCGGGTCCGTCGGGGTCCTGTACGGGCTCGTCGCGCTCCAGTCCGCGGCGTTCGCGATCAACAACCCCGCGCGGTCGGCGATCATCCCGCGCCTGGTCGAGCCCCGCCTGCTGCCCGCCGCGAACGCGCTCCAGACGATCTCGTGGAGCATCGCGCTGACCGTGGGCCCGCTGCTCGGGGCGTTCCTCGTGGCGCTGTGGGGGTACGGGATCGCGTACACGATCGACGCGGTGCTGTTCGCGGCGGCGCTGTGGGCCGTGTGGCGGCTGCCGTCGATCCCGCCGGTCCTCACGAGCGACGTGCCGGAACCAGCGAGCACTCCGGGTCACGGTGGTTCTGACGACGGCTCCAACCCGGCGGCGGACGCAGCGGCGCCCCGCCGCAAGGTCGTCGGCATCAGCTCGGTGGTCGACGGCCTGCGCTACCTCGCGACCCGACCCAACGTCCGCACGACCTTCCTGGTCGACCTCGCCGCGATGATCCTCGCCTTCCCACGCGTGTTGCTGCCCGCGGTCGGCGTCCTGTTCATCGGGGGCGGCGAGACCACGACGGGCGTCCTGAGCGCGGCGTTCGCGGTCGGCGCGGTCCTCGCCGGGGTGTTCTCCGGGGCGCTGGCGCGCGTGCGCTGGCAGGGGCTCGTCATCGCGTGGGCCATCACGGCGTGGGGGCTGTCGATCGCGGCGTTCGGTGCCGTGCTGCTCCTGGTCGGCTCCACGAACCCGCCACAGGTGCTCGTGGGCGGGCTCGTCGCGGCGTGCGTCGCGCTCGCCCTCGCGGGGGCCTCCGACGCCGTGAGCGCGGTCTTCCGCCAGACGATCCTGCAGACCGCGACGCCCGACGACATGCGTGGACGCCTCCAGGGGGTGTTCATCGTGGTCGTCGCGGGCGGCCCGCGCCTGGGCGAGGTCGTGCTCGGTGCGCAGGCGAGCTGGTTCGGCGAGGCGTGGGCCGCGGTCGCGGGTGGCCTGGCCTGCATCGTCGTGGTGTGGCTGATCCTGCGGGCGCAGCCGCGCTTCCTGAGGTACGACGCGCTGCACCCCGAGCCCTAGGGCGGCACGGTCCGGCCCGCCGAACGTGCAGTTCGGGTCGTCCGCGAGGCCGGGGAACAGCCCGAAGTGCACACTCGGCGATCCGGGGTCGGGCGTGCGCGGCCGGTTCCGGGGCGCCAGCATGACCTGAGAGGTCATCGACAGGGTGCACGCGGTCCCCCGAGAGTGGGACCCACAGCACCCGCCCACCGGAGGTCACGATGCATCCCGCTGCCGCTCCCGCCCCGTCCGCTCCCGCCCCGTCCGCTCCCGCCCCGTCCGCTCCCGCCCCGTCCGCTCCCGCCCCGTCCGCTCCCGCCCGCACCGCTGCTTCCCACCCCGTGCCCGAGGCCCCCGAGACCTCCCTCCGGCGAGCGATCAGGACCGACGCGCTCGCCGGTCTCGTGAGCGCTCCGTTGCTGCTGGCCGCCGCGGTCCCGCTCGCCGGCCCCCTCGGGCTGCCCGTCCCGCTCCTGCTCGGGGCGGGCGTCGTGCTGCTGCTCCTCGCGACCTTCCTGTGGTTCACCGCGCGACGCGTCCCGCTGCACCGGGGCGCCGCGCGGGCCGTCGTCGTCGCCAACTGCGCGTGGATGTCCGCGAGCGTCGCCGTCCTGCTGATCTGGTCGCCGACGCTCTGGGGAGCCCTCTTCGTGGTCGCCCAGGCCCTCGCCGTGCTGTGGATCACGATCACCGAAGCGGTGGGCCTGGGCCGTCTGGGCGGTCCCCGGTGACGGGGGTCCCGGCAGTCGAACGTCCAGCGGCCCGGACGGCGACGGGCGGCCCCGCAGCCTCGCCGCGGCAGGCCACCGTGGGCGCGCTGCTCCGCGAGTGGCGCGTGCGCCGGCGCGTCAGCCAGCTCGCGCTCTCGATCGAGGCGGACGTCTCGACCCGGCACCTGAGCTGTGTGGAGACCGGGAGGTCCCGACCGAGCCCGGGACTCGTGACCCGGCTGGGGGAGGTCCTGGACGTCCCGCTGCGGGAGCGGAACCGGCTGATGCTGGCTGCGGGGTACGCGCCTGCCCACCCCGAGACGCCGGTCGCTGCGCTGGAGCCCTTGCGTGCGTCGCTGCGGGCCGTCCTGGACGCGCACGACCCGTTCCCGGCGTTCGTCGTGGACCGGACGTGGACGCTGATCGAGGCCAACGCGTCGGTCGAGGTGCTGCTCGACGGGGTCGACGAGGACCTGCTGATCGAGCCCGTGAACGTGCTCCGCATCGGTCTGCACCCGCGAGGCATGGCGCCGCGCGTCGTCGACCTCGCCCGCTGGCGCGGGGAGCTGCTGGGCCGGCTGCGGCGCCAGGTCGAGTGGAGCGCCGACGTCGACCTCGCGGAGCTCCACCGCGAGCTCGACGGGTACCCGGTCGCGGCGGGGCCCGCCGCGGCCGAAGGGTCGGCCGACCCCGAGCAGAGCGGCCTCGCGATCCCGTTCCGGCTGCGGCACGGCGACGACGAGCTCGCCTTCCTCGGGATGGTCACGACCTTCGGGACGCCCGTCGACGTCACGCTGTCCGAGCTCACGATCGAGACGTTCCTCCCGGCCGACGACCGCACGGCCGAGGTCCTGCGTGCTGCGGCGGATGCCCGCCGGGACGCCGAGGACCCGGTGCCGGGGTAGCGGGCGACGCGGCCGGGCCTGCCCCGACGACGGAGCGCCGGGTGGCGATGCTGCTCATCGAGTGTGCAGTTCGGGTCGTCCTACGCGCCGAACGGCAGCCCGAACTGCACGCTCGGTGGAAGGGTGGAGACACCGTCGCACCTCCGACGCCGCAGGTCACCTGTCCCGTGACCCTCACCACGGTCGCTCACCGCGCGACCACGCCCTCTCCTCACTATCGTCGAAGGACAACCTGACACGGAGGGGGTCGTCATGACCAGCAACGACGCGGGAGCGGCTGGGGACGCACAGGCCCAGGCCAGGGCCAAGCGGCTGAACAAGAAGGTCGTCGGGATCAGCCTGGCGGCCGCACTGGGTGGCTTCCTGTTCGGGTTCGACACGGCGGTGATCAACGGGGCCGTCGACTCCCTGTCCGAGACGTTCGAGCTGAACGCGGCGATCACCGGGTTCGCGGTGTCGTCGGCGCTCATCGGCTGTGCGGTGGGCGCCTGGTTCGCGGGGCCCGTCGCGAACAAGATCGGCCGCATCAAGGTCATGCTCATCGCGTCGGCACTGTTCTTCGTGTCGGCGTTCGGTTCGGGTCTCGCGTTCTCGGTGGTCGACCTGATCCTGTGGCGCGTGGTCGGCGGCCTGGGTATCGGTGCCGCGTCGGTCATCGCGCCCGCGTACATCGCGGAGGTCTCCCCGGCGCGCATCCGTGGGCGGCTCGGGTCGTTGCAGCAGCTCGCGATCGTGACCGGCATCTTCGCCTCGCTCCTCACGGACGCCGCGCTGGCAGGGGCTGCGGGCGGCGCGTCGAACGTGCTGTGGCTGGGCCAGGAGGCGTGGCGCTGGATGTTCATGGCGGCCGCGGTCCCGGCGGTCGCGTACGGCCTGTTCGCGCTCCGCATCCCGGAGTCGCCGCGTTACCTGGTGGCGAAGGGCGAGACGAAGAAGGCCGCCGAGGTCCTGCGGGAGTTCACGGGGGTCGAGGACGTCGACCACAAGATCGCGGACATCGAGGACTCTCTCAAGTCGGACACGAAGGCGTCGATCAAGGACCTGAGGGGCAAGCGCCTGGGTCTCAAGCCGATCGTCTGGGTCGGCATCCTGCTCTCGGTCTTCCAGCAGTTCGTCGGCATCAACGTGATCTTCTACTACTCGACGACGCTGTGGAGGTCGGTCGGGTTCTCCGAGGACGACGCGCTCCTGACGTCGGTCATCACGTCGGTCACGAACATCGTGGTGACGATCGTGGCGATCCTCCTGATCGACCGGATCGGCCGCCGCATCCTGCTCCTCGCGGGATCGACGGGCATGTTCGTCTCGCTCGGCATGATGGCCGTCGCGTTCACGCAGGCCACGATGACCACGGCTTCCGACGGCACGTCCACGGCCTCGCTCGACGGCGCCTGGGCCACGGTCGCGCTCATCGCGGCCAACGCGTTCGTGGTGTTCTTCGGGGCGTCGTGGGGGCCGGTCGTCTGGGTGCTGCTGGGGGAGATGTTCCCCAACCGCATCCGTGCGAGCGCGCTCGCGGTCGCTGCCGCCGCGCAGTGGGTCGCGAACTTCGCGATCTCGACGACCTTCCCCGTGCTGGCCGACATCGGCCTGAGCTTCGCGTACGCGTTCTACGCGTTCTTCGCGCTGCTGTCGCTGTTCTTCGTCTTCTACAAGATCCCGGAGACGCGCGGCAAGGAGCTCGAGGACATGCGCGACGACTTCGTCATCAAGCGTGGGCACATCGTCGAGTCGGCCTGACCGCCGTCTCTCACGACGAACGCGCAGATGCCCCCGATCCGCTTCCGGACCGGGGGCATCTCCCGTTCGGGGCCGAGGGCAGCGTGCTGCCAGTGATCCCGGGCCGTGGGTCGTGCGCTACGCGAGCCCCGTGTCGCGCGCGACGATCGCGGCCTGCATGCGGGTCGTGACCTGGAGCTTGGCGAGCACGCGCGACACGTGCGTCTTCGCGGTGGCCTCGCTGATGACGAGCTCGTCGGCGATGCCCTGGTTGGACAGCCCGCGGCCGAGGGCCGCGAGCACGTCGGTCTCGCGCGGGGTCAGGTCGGACAGGCGGGGGTCGCCCGGCGCCCCCGTGCCCGACGGCGGCGCGCCCCCCGGGAGGTGGGTGGCGCCGTCGGGCCTCGGTGCGGACGCGAACGCCGCGAGGAGACGACGCGTGACCTCGGGCGCGAGGACGCCGTCCCCGGCCGCGACGCGGCGGACCGCGTCGATGAGCGCGGCGGGCTCCGCGGTCTTGAGCAGGAATCCCGCGGCTCCTGCGCGCAGGGCCTCGTCGACGTACTCGTCGAGGTCGAACGTCGTCAGGACGAGGACCTCGGCGAGGCGTTCGGCGACGATCGTGCGCGTGGCCTCGATACCGTCGACGCCGGGCATGCGCAGGTCCATGAGGACGACCTCGGGGCGCAGGGCGCGGGCGTTCGTGATCGCGGCGGCGCCGTCGGAGGCCTCGCCGACGACCTCGACGTCCGGTGCGGAGTCGAGCAGGAAGCGCAGGCCGGCGCGGATCGCGGCGTGGTCGTCGGCGAGCAGGACACGGATCATGCGGGGGCTCCGGGTGTGTCGGCGGGGTCGAGGGCGGGTGGGTTGCGTCCTGACGCCTCGGTGCAGGACCGGCCCAGGGGCAGGTCGGCCCGGACGGTCCACGCGTCGCCCGCGTCCGTCGGGCCCGCCCGGAACGTGCCGCCGAGCGCCTCGGCGCGCTCGCGCATCGTGAGGAGACCGGTGCGGGCGCTCAGGCTCGGGGGCAAGGGCCCGGAGCGGGAGGTCAGGGTGCTCGTGACCTCGACCGTGAGGCGTTGCTCGGGCGGCTCGCCCAGCCCGAGCACGACCCGCACGCGGCCCCCCGGGGCGTGCTTGGCCGCGTTCGTCAGCGCCTCCTGCACGATCCGGTGCGCGGCCTGGTCGAGAGCCGACGGGAGGTGCGCCGACCGGGCGTCGTCGGGGTCCTCGACCTCGACCGTGAGGCCCTGGGCGCGTGCGGACGAGATCACGTCGTCGAGCCCGGCGAGGCGCGCGGGGGCTGCGACGGCCTCGCCCGCGAGCACCGTGCCGCGCGACGCGTCACGGGTCGCGGGGCCGGCCGGGCTGTCGGTGCGCGGCAGGTCCGAGCGCAGCAGCAGGATCATGGCGCGCATCTCCTCGAGCGACGTGATGCTGCTCGACCGCACGAGCTCGAGCGCGCCCCGGTCCTTCGCGGCGTCCGGAGGCGACGCGAGCGCGGCCCCCGAGTGGATCGCGATGGCCGACAGGTGCGACGCGATGACGTCGTGCAGGTCGCGTGCCATCGCCGCACGCTCGGCCCGCACGGCCTCGTGCTGACCGAGCTCGGCGATCTGCTCCAGGTCGGCTGCCCGTTGAGCCTCGAGGTCGGCCCGCTGCGCCTCGAGGTCGGCCCGCTCGGCCGAGAGCGCGGCGAGGTCGGTCTTCTGACGCACGTTCGCGGCCCACCACAGGGGCGTCGCGATGATCGCCGCCGCCTGGATGCCGCCGAGGGCGAACCCCTGCACGTCCCGGAAGTACTCGCCCGTGGCCACCGCGGCCGCGACGACGAGCACCGTCACGACGACGTTGACGACCGTCCGGAGGCGCTTGCTCCCGTAGAGGCCGCACGCGAACAGCAGCTCCCACAGGACCAGGAGCATGCTGAGACTGCCGCCGATCAGGACGTCGGCGGCGACCACGAGCGTCCCACCCACGAGGGCGAGCGCGGTGTGGCGGCGCTTGGCGAGCAGGATCAGGCAGCCGACCGCGAGGGGCACGACGTGCCACCACCGGCTCTCGGGCTGCACGAACGCAGACACGGACCAGACCGAGACCACCCCGACCGCGAGCAGCGCGACCCCGACGAGGAACGTCCCGGCCGCGCTGTACGGGTCCCCGCCCGGCCCGTCGTCGCGGAACCCGGCGTCGATCCGGTGCACGAGCCGCCGCACGCGCGAGGCGTGGCTCGGCGCTGTCGCCGCGTCGGCGCTCGCGGTCAGGGCCCCGGTGTCGGCAGCCGTGGGCAGAGGGTCGGGCACGCCCCCATCACAGCACAGCGACCCGGCCCGGGGATCGCCCGAACGATGTACGGCGCGGCGCCCGCCGACCCGAGGATCACTCGTCCGCCCGACGACGCCACCCGCCGCCGCGCACGAACCTTGCGGCATGGAACTCCTGCCTCTCCTCGGCGCCCTCGTCGTCCTGGCTCTCGTCGACTCGACGAGCTTCGGGACGCTGCTCATCCCCGTGTGGCTCCTCATGACCCCCGGGCGTGTGCGCGTGGCGCGACTGCTCGTCTACCTGGGCACGATCGTCGGGTTCTACCTCGTGGTCGGGGTCGTCATCGCGCTCGGCGCGGGGGCCTTCGCCGACGGGTTCGGCGAGCTCTTCGAGACACGGCCCGCCCGGATCGTCGAGCTGCTCGTGGGGGCCGCGCTCGTCGCGTACAGCTTCCGCCTCGACCGGCGGTCCAGAGAGTCGTCGGACGGACAGGGTCGCGTCCTGAGGTGGCGGGCCCGCGCGATGGGGGTGTCGAACGAGACGGGAGCGGCGTCGTCGGGCCTCACACCCCTGCCCGACGGCGCAGCGCACCCCGCGCCCGACGCGCACCCGGGCGTGGCGACCGCGCCGCGCACCGGTTCCGTGACGGCCCTCATGGGGCTGGCGCTCGCGGCCGCGGCGATCGAGCTCGCGTCGATGCTGCCCTACCTCGCGGCGATCGGGATGATGACCCGCGCGGACCTCGGGTGGCCTGCGACGGCGGTCGTCCTGGCGGGGTACTGCGTCGTCATGGTGCTGCCCGCGCTGGTGCTCCTGGCAGGGCGGGTCCTCGCGGCCCGCCAGGTGGGGCCGCTGCTCGACCGGCTCAACGCGTGGATGACGAGGAACGCGGCGTCGACCACGGCGTGGGTCGTGGGGATCGTCGGGTTCCTGCTCGCGCGCGACGCCGTGGTGTGGCTCGGCTGGATCGGGTAGGCGTTTGCCGGAACGGCAACGTCGCTTGCGCGAGGGCCGGGCCAGGCCCCATGGTCGGGGAAGTCGGCCGCCCCCTGCGGCCCGCCCGACCCGAGGAGCCCGTGTGGCACACGACCACCAGAACCACGAGCACGGCCACCAGCAGCACCACCACGACCAGGCCTTCTGGGACGAGCGCTACGGTTCCGCGGAGTCGGTCTGGAGCGGCAACCCGAACCCGCAGCTCGTGCGCGAGGTCGCCGACCTGCCCGCGGGCAGCGCGCTCGAGGTGGGCGCGGGCGAGGGGGCCGACGCGGTGTGGCTCGCGCGGCAGGGGTGGCGCGTGGTCGGGCTCGACGTGTCGCCCGTTGCCCTCTCGAAGGCTGCGGCGCACGCGGACGCGGTGAGCGCCGAGGTCGCCGACCGCATCGAGTGGCGCCAGGCCGACCTCGTCGGGTGGGAGCCCGGGGACGAGCGCTTCGACCTCGTCACGGCCCACTTCATGCACCTGCCGGCAGACCTCCGCCGCCAGGTCTTCCCGCGCCTCGCTCAGGCCGTGGCACCGGGCGGGCGGCTGCTCGTCGTCGGGCACCACCCCGAGGACCACGAGACGGTGCGCCGCGAGTTCGACGAGCACTTCTTCTACACGGGCGACGACCTCCTGGGCGAGCTCGACCTCGACGGCTGGACGGTCGAGACCAACGACGCACCCACGCGCGAGATGCTCGACGCCGAAGGGCGTCCGGCCACCGTCCGCGACACGGTGCTGCGGGTGCGGCGCCCGTAGCCCCGGACCGGGCTACGCCTGGGGCGCGGTGCGGAGCGTGATCCCCTGCGGGCCCGCGTCGAGCGCGGTCACGTGGGCGCTCGAGCCGTCGGGGAGCAGCACGACGAGCCGGTCGCTGCCGTTCGCGCGGACGCGCGCGTACTGGAGCTGGGTGGTCAGGTCGTGGATCCCGAGGGGCCGGGCGCCGGGCGCGTGCACCGGTGCGGGCGCGTCCAGCTGCCCGACGACGTCGTGCGCCGCCTCGGTCGGGTGCGGGACGGTCAGGGGCGACGCCGGGGTGGTGCCGGACTCGTAGGACCGGAGCGTGCCGACGATCTGGTCGATGAGGTCGTCGACCTCGGTGACGTCGTAGCCCTCACGCCACTTCGTGGCCGAGAACCGGACGTCCCCGGCCGCCGCCGACGTGAGCGGCCCCGTGCCGGGACGGCCGCCCGCCTCGTACGCCTTGAGCGTCGCGCTGACGTCGTCGAGGTAGATGTCGACCTGCTCGACGTCGTATCCCTCACGGAACTTGGTCGCGGTGAACGTCGTGTCCAGGACCTGCTGGGCGGTCAGCATGCGGGGCGCTCCGAGGGGTGAGGTGGGACGGCGGGCGGCGCAGCACGGTGATGCCGCCGGAGACGGTGCTGCACGTCAGCCGCCCGGCGCCGGAGCCGAGGACGCCGGTGAGCTGCTTGGGGCCCCAGGGGCCGTGCACCGACAGCTCGGGGAAGGCGCTGGAGACGGCCCCGCCGACCGTGTTCCCGGCGACGGTGAGGCCGATCGACGCGGGCAGCCGCAGCGCCACGTCG
>NZ_JBHUAD010000093.1:0-14498 GCF_042789955.1 Oerskovia sp. NPDC056781 | reverse complement strand
CACGCACCCGCACCACAGGCCCAGCCTCGTTTGCCGCGGCGGTGCAGCGTCTGTCACCATCTGCCGGGGCGTCGACGACGACGTCCCACCGTGTCGTCGAGAGGTAGTCGACCCATGCTCGCGCACCTGGGACGGGTCATGGCCCGGCACCGCATCGCCGTCCTCGCCGTGTGGGGCTCGCTCGCCCTGCTGGGTGCGGTGATCGGTGGCGGGGTCTTCGACCGCACGACCACGGTCGACAGCCTGCCGCCCGGCGCACCGTCGGCCCGGGCCCAGGCCCTGCTCGACGAGCTCGACCCCCAGGGCGAGACGCTCACGGCGGTCGTCGGCGGGGTCGACTTCTTCACGCCGTCCCTCGTCGAGAGCGGGAGCCGCGTGATGCACGAGGTCCGTGAGATCCCGGGCGTGCTGGAGGTCTCGGACGCCTTCACGTCCGGTGGCCTGATCTCGGACGACGGGCTCGGTTCGCTCGTCGTGGTCGAGCTCGACCACGACCTCACGGACGAGCAGGCGCTCGAGGTCGGTGACCGTGTGGCGGCCGCCCTCCGGACCATCGACGCCCCCGAGGTCGTCGTGGGCGGTGAGCTCATGGCCGAGCGGACGTTCGCCGACATCGCGACCGCCGACGCCGTGGTGGGCGAGTCGGTCGCCCTCGTGGTGCTGTGCGTCGTCCTGGTGCTCGTGCTGGGTGGCCTGCGGGCCGGGCTGGCGCCGATCGTCGCCGCGCTCGCGTCGATCGCCGCCTCCCTCCTCGCGCTGAGCGCGCTCGCCGGCGCGGTGCCCGTGAGCGAGTTCGCGGTCAACGTCGTGACGCTGCTGGGGCTCGGCCTGGCCGTCGACTACAGCCTCCTGGTGATCGTGCGGTTCCGGCAGGAGCGCGAGGCGGCGCCCGGGGCTGCGCTCGACGAGCTGCTTGCCCGGACCGTGTCGACCGCGGGCAGGGCGGTCCTCGTCTCGGGGCTCGCGGTCGCGTCGGCGCTCGGTGGGCTCCTCGTCCTGGCGGACCCTCTGCTCGCGAGCATGGCGCTGGGCGGCCTGCTCGTGGTCGGGCTCACGACGCTCGCCGGGCTCACGCTCGTGCCGGCCCTGGTCGCCGTGCTGCACGCGTCGATCCCGGCCCCGCGGACCCGGACCTGGGCCCGCCGCCGCACCGGTCACGGCCCCGGTCTGCTCGCGCGGTCCGCGGCGTTCGCGCAGCGGCGCCCCGTGGCCGTGACGCTCGGGTCGGCCGCGGTCCTCCTGCTCCTCAGCGCACCCCTGGCGTCGCTCGCGCTGGGTGCCTCAGACGCGCGGTCCCTGCCGCCGGGTACGCCGGAGCGGGTCGCGCAGGAGAGGATCGAGCAGGACTTCGAGATCCTGGGCGTCCAGCCGGTCGAGCTCGTGCTGAGGGCGCCCGTCGAGGATCCCGAGGTCCAGTCGTTCCTCGACGCGGTCTACGCGCTGCCCGGCGTCGAGGACGTCGAGCATCTCACCGACTTCCCGCCCGACGTGACGGTCGCCGAGGTCACCCCGGCGGGCACCGCGACGGGTGAGGCGGCGCAGGCCGTGGTTCGGCACGTCCAGACGATGGATGTCCCGTTCTCGATGCAGGTCGCGGGCCCCGCGGCCGAGCTCGTCGACGCGACCCAGCAGTCGCGCGACCGGCTGCCCTGGGCGTTCGCCGTGGTCGTGCTGCCGGCGATGCTCCTGCTGGGCTGGCTCACCCGGTCGATCGTGGTCCCGCTCAAGGCGCTGGTCCTGAACCTGCTCGCGCTGACCGCGTCGTTGGGAGTGCTGGTCGCGGTCTTCCAGTGGGGCTGGGGGGCGAGGCTGCTGGGCTTCGAGCCCACGGGCACGATCGACGCCACGAGTCCCGCGCTGCTGTTCGTCTTTCTGTTCGGCCTGTCGATGGACTACGAGGTCTTCCTCCTCGCGCGCATCGCCGAGGAGTGGCGCCGTCGGACGGGGGACGACCGCCGCGCGAACGACCGCGCGGTCCTGGCAGGCATCGTGGCGTCGGGGCCCGTCATCACGGTCGCGGCCGTGTCGATCGGGATCGTGTTCGCGGGATTCGCGCTGGGCGACCTCGTGGCCATGAAGGAGATCGGGGTGGGGATGGCGGTCGCCGTCCTGCTCGACGTCACGATCGTCCGCGGACTGCTCCTCCCGGCCTCGATGTCGCTGCTGGGCCGCTGGAACTGGTGGTTCCCGGGCGGGCGTACACGCCCCGGCACCGGCCCCGGCCGTGGCGTCGGGCCGGACGAGGTGCGCGGCGAGGGGGCCTCGCCGCGCACGCTCGTGGGCAGCGGGACGTCAGCAGGCGCCGGCCGGGGCTGACGGCACGGCCAGCAGGAATCCGGGCGCGCCGAGCCCTGCACGGGAGAAGGCCGCGGCCACGGCGTCCGCGACGGCCTCGGCACGGTCGGCCCGGACGAGCGCGATGGCCGACCCGCCGAACCCGCCGCCCGTCATGCGGGCTCCCAGGGCACCCGCGTCGCGTGCGGCCTCGACCGCGACGTCGAGCTCGGTCGCGGAGACCTCGTAGTCGTCGCGCAGGGACGTGTGGGACGCGTCGAGCAGCGGCCCGACGTCGGACGCCCGCCCCGCGCGCAGCAGCGACACCAGGTCCTGGGTCCGGGCGATCTCGGTCACCACGTGCCGGACGCGGCGGCGCGAGACGTCGTCGGGCAGGCGGTCGAGCGCTTCGTCGAGGGCGTCGGTGAACGCCGCGTCGCCTCTCGGGGCTCCCGCCGCGGTGGCGATGACCGAGTCCGCGAGCTCGCGCAGGTTCGTGAGCCCCAGGGTCGCGGCGGCCGCATCGCACGTCGCCCGTCGCTGCGCGTACTGGCCGTCGACCAGGGCGTGCTCGGCCCGGGTGTCGATCACGAGCAGCGCGAGCCCCTCGGCCGCGAGGTCGAACGGGATCTGCTCGACGGCGCCGGTCGGGTCGAGCCCCGGGCGGCAGTCGAGCAGCAGCGCATGACCCGGGGCGCAGCGCAGCGAGGCCGACTGGTCCATGCCGCCCGTCGGGGCGCCGGCGACCTCGTTCTCGGCGCGGATCGCCGCGGCCGCGAGCGTCGCTCGCCCGGCGTCGGTGGCCGCGAGACCCAGGCCGGCGACGTCGTCGATGCCGACCGCGACCGAGCACTCGAGCGCGGCCGACGACGACAGGCCCGCGCCGTAGGGCACGCACGAGTCGACCACGGCGTCGAAGCCGGGGACCTGCGCCGCGGACCCGCCCGTCGCCTCGAGGTGCTGTCCGAGAGCCCACGCGACCCCGGCGACGTACGCGGCCCAGCCGGTCACGGCCCCCGGTGCGACGTCCTCGAGCCGCCCGGTCCACGCGGCGCCGGGCTCCTGGGCCGAGGCGAGGCGCACGACCGAGTCCGCCCGGGGGCGCAGTGCGACGTACGTGCGGTGGGGGAGCGCGACGGGCAGGCACAGCCCGGCGTTGTAGTCGGTGTGCTCGCCGATGACGTTGACGCGGCCGGGGGCCGCGTAGACGCGGACGTCCCCCGCGTCCTCGGCCGGGAACGCCTCCGAGAAGGCCCGCCGGACGCGGTCCGCGCCGACGTCGTCGGGCCAGGACTCGACCCACTGTGCCGCCGGGGCCGGGGCGAGCGCCTGCAGGCGCGCCGCGATCCGCTCGGGGGTCGTGTCGCTGACCCACGCGCCCATGCCCGACTCCGAGCCCGCGAGGTACTTGAGCCTGCCCGGCGCGCGCAGGACCGAGAAGACCTGCAGGTGCAGGCGCGACAGGTCGCGTCCCTCGCGCACCGGGGCCTGGTGCCAGGCGGCGATGTAGGGCAGGGTGACGGGCGTGCCACCCGGCCCCTCGAAGAACAGGTCGAGGCGGCGCAGGAGCTCGAGGTAGGTGACCGCGAGGTCGTCCCGCTCGGCGTCGGTGAGCGCGGGCAGGTCGGGCACGTCGCGGCGCGGCGCGACGTGCACCTCGACGGGCCACCTGGCCGCGAAGGGCACGTAGGCGACCCAGTGCTCGGTCTCCAGGACGACCCGACGGCCGTCCGCGAGCTCGGCGTCGAGGACGTCGCGCAGCAGGTTGCCGCCCGTGCGCTCGTGGTGGGCGCGGGCCTGATCGAGCATCGCGCGCGTCCTGGGCGTGAGGTACGGGTAGCCGTAGATCTGACCGTGGGGGTGGTGCAGGGTGACGCCGATCTCCTGGCCCCGGTTCTCGAAGCAGAAGACCTGCTCGACGCCCGGCTCACGCCCGAGGGCCTCGGTGCGGTCGGCCCACGCGTCGATGATGGTGCGCACTCGCTGCGGGGGCAGCGCGCCGAACGACGAGGAGTGGTCGCTCGAGAAGACGATGACCTCGCAACGGCCCGACGCCGGGGCACGGGTCTCGAGGCTACTCTCGCCCTCGAGCGCTCCTTCGGCATCGGAGACGCCCGGCACGAACTGCAGTGACGGGAAGCGGTTCTCGAAGACCACGACGTCGTAGTCGGTGTCGGGGACCTCGCCGTCCGAGTAGGCCGCGCCGGGGCGGGCCGGGCACAACGGGCACGAGTCCGCAGCGGGCAGGAACGTGCGGTTCATGCGGTGCGCGGCCATCGGGATCCAGTCGCCCGAGAGCGGGTCGAGACGCATCTCGGGGCCCGTGTAGGGGTGCTCGTGCCCGTCGGGGCCGGCCACGGCGGCGAACCGGTCGCCCAGCGGGCGGGGGTCGTCGAGCCGACGCGTGCGCTCGCCCGTGACGTACGCGGGCGAGTCGTCGAAGTAGACGAGCTCGCGGCCGTCGGCCAGGCGGGTCGGGGTGCGGCGCAGGTGCTGGTTCATCGGGGGGTACGACCGTCCTGGGGTGCGGGGGTGGATGGGTTCGGGATGGGCCGGGTCGGGTGGGGCGTCTCGTCGCGCGTGGCGACCACGAGCTGCCCGACGACGTCGCGCACCGTCTCCTGGTCGGCTGCGGGGAGGGCGTCGTCGGTCACGAGGACGTCGACCTGGTCGAGCCGGGCGAAGACGCTCAGGCCCGTGGTGCTCCACTTGGAGTGGTCGGCCAGGACGACCGTCCGCCCGGCGATCGCGACGAGCGCGCGGTTGGTCGCGGCCTCGTCAAGGTTCGGCGTCGTCAGGCCGGCTTCGACGCTCACGCCGTGCGCGCCCAGGAAGGTCTGGTCGACGCGCAGGCTCGCGAGCGCGGCCTCGGTGAGGGGCCCGACCAGGGCGTCCGACGGCGTCCGGGAGCCTCCCGTGAGCACGGTCTCGAGCCGGGCGTCGCCCGCACGGTGCAGGGCGTCGGCGACCGGGAGCGAGTTCGTCACGACGGTCAGCGGCCGCAGGGCGGTGTCCGCCGCGATCTCCACGGCGAGGAGATGCGTCGTGGTGCCCGCGGACAGGGCGATCGAGGACCCGGGGGAGACGAGGCGCGCGGCCGTGCGCGCGATCGCTCGCTTCTCGTCGAGCGAGAGCGTGCTCTTGGCCTCGAACCCTGGCTCGTGCGAGGTGGCCTGCGGCGAGACCGCGCCACCGTGGACCTTGCGGAGCAGTCCTTGGTCGGCGAGCTCGAGCAGATCGCGGCGGACCGTCATGTCGGAGACGCCGAGCTCCTGGGTGAGGTCGGCGATCCGGACGGCACCGTGGTCGCGGAGGCCCGCGAGGATGCGTTCGTGGCGCTGGGAGGCGAGCATGCAACCATGGTGACACATTCGAACAGAAGCGAACAATGTTGAACATGCGGGTGTCGGGTGCGAGCTTCCGGGTGACGGACGCGGACCGTCCCCGCCCCGTCGAACGACGAGGGCCGGTCACCCGTCCGGGTGACCGGCCGTCAGCCGGCGCGCCGTGGGGTCAGAGGCCCCCGCGCAGCGCGGCGATCGGCTCGATCGCCGCGGCCTTGAGCGCGGGATAGGTCCCCGCGAGCAGGCCGATCACGCCGCCCAGGAGAGCCGAACCGATCGCCATGCGGATGTCGAGGATGGGGGTCCACTCCTGGGCGACCGAGACGATCACCACCGTGAACACCCCCAGCGACGCACCGACCAGGCCGCCGAGCAGCCCGATGACCACGGACTCCACGACGAACTGCCCGGCGATGTCCCGCTTGGTCGCGCCGAGGGCACGACGCAGACCGATCTCCCCGACCCGTTCCATCACCGATAGCAGGGTGACGTTCGCGATCCCGAGGCCACCCACGAGCAGGGCGATCCCGCCCAGCGCCAGGAAGATCGCGTTGATGTCCGCCTGGACGTTCTCCTGGAGCGCAGTGCCGCTCGCCGGTGCCTGGGCCTTGAAGGACTCGGGCGCGTTGGGGTCGAGAGCGACGGGGCCCTGCTCCGCGACCAGGGAACCGGCGCCGGTCTCGATGTGGATCTGCAGCTCGTCGGGCGCCCCCACGGCGAAGTCCTGACGCGCGGTGCCGACCGGGAGCACCACGGCGTCGAGAAGGTCTGCCCGTCGCTTCACGTCGCCGAAGATCCCGATGACGGTGTACGCGTCCTCGCCGATGAAGATCGACGGCTGGCTGTCGACGCGGTTGATGCCGAGCTGCTCCGCGGCGCGCTCGCCCAGCACCACGACCCGGTCGCTGCGCGCGTCGTGGCCGCTGTCGAAGAAGCGCCCTGCCACGACCTGCCCCCGCACGGCGTCGAGCAGACCGTCTGAGCCCGCGACCACCACGGGGCTGGCCTTCTCGGCGACCGAGGGATCGTTGACCGGGACGGCGGTGACCCGCCGGTCCTCGATGTCGACCGGGGCGACGAGCCCGGCCGCGACGACCCCGTTGACCTGGGCGACTCGGTCCGCGCCGTCCCACGGGATGCGCCCCTTGGGGCGCGCCTCGTCCCCGGTGCCGGCCTTCGCCGGGGTGATGACGACCTGGGTCGCGGCGACGGCGTCGAACTGGCGGCTGATCTGGCCCGCGGCGGTCTGTGCGAGCCCGACCGTGATCACGACCGACGCGATGCCGAGGACCGTACCGAGGATCGTCAGGACCAGGCGCCCGGGGCGGGCGCCGATTCCGTGCGCGGCCTCGGCGAAGAGGTCGCGGGCGTTGAACCGGTCGCGAGCCCGGCCGCGGTGGATCCGCTCCTTCGCCGCCCGACCAGGCAGACGGGCCTTCACCGCGTCGAACGCCCTCATCGGTCGAGCTCCGTGAGCCGGCCGTCGGCGATGCGCACGCGACGCTGTGCCCGGGCGGAGACCGCCGGGTCGTGGGTGATGACGACGAGCGTGAGCCCGTCGGCGTGCAGCTCGTCGAACAGCTCCATGATCTCGACCGAGTTGGTCGAGTCCAGGTTGCCCGTCGGCTCGTCGGCGAGGAGCAGGTGCGGGCTCGCAACCACGGCACGGGCGACCGCGACACGCTGACGCTCGCCGCCCGAGAGCGTGGTCGGCGTGAAGTCGACCCGGTGTGACAGGTGGACGCGATCGAGCGCCGCCCGCGCACGCTCCTGCCGTTCCCCCCGGGGCACGCCGCTGTACAGCGTCGCGAGGAGGACGTTGTCGAGCACCGTGCGGTGCGGGAGCAGGTGGAAGGACTGGAAGACGAAGCCGATCCGGCCGCCCCGCAGGGCAGAGCGCACCGACTCGGACGCGTGACCGGTCGACACGCCGTCCAGCAGATAGTCCCCGGAGGTAGGGCGATCCAGGAGCCCCAGGAGGTTCAGGAGCGTCGACTTGCCGGACCCGGACGGTCCGATGATCGACACGTAGTCGCCCGGGTCGATCCGCAGGTCGACCGAGGTCAGGGCGTCCACGACGGGTGGACCGGGAAAGCTCCGGGTCACGTCCACGAGCTCGACGACCGCGGGCGGGGCGTCCGCCGCCGTGCCTGGCCCCGTGCCTTCCTCGTGGTCGGCCGGTGCCGTGAGCGCGCCCGGGGGCTCGTCGAGGACGGACGAGGGGGGTCCGCCGTTCAGGCCGAGCCAGTCGATCTCCCCGGTCACTTGCCGACCACCACCTTGTCACCGGGCTCGAGGGGATCGTCGGACGAGACGATCTCGACGAACCCGCCGGCAGCGAGGCCGGTCTTCACCGGCACGAGGTCGGTCGCCCGGTCCTTCGTGCCGGTGCTCTCGGTACCGGGGCTGCCGCGCAGGACCTCGACCCGCGACTCGCCACCAGGTCCGGCGGTCAGTGCCGCGAGCGGCACGGCGAGCACCTCGCCGGCCGTCGAGCTCACGGGGATCGTGAGTCGGACGTTGCTCCCCTGCAGGAGGGTGATCTGCTCCGGCGTCAGTGCGTCCGGTGCGAGCGAGACCGTGAAGCGGGCGCCCTTCTTCGCGTCGGCGTTCGACTCCCCGCCCTCGGCATCGGCCTTGCGGGCCTCGACGGAGGTCACGGTCGCCGCCCCTTGCGAGTCGTCCGGCAGCACGAAGGTCGCCTTGGCCCCGGGGGCGAGGAGCTCCGCGTCGGACGAACCGGCCGACGCCTCGATGACGAGAGTCGCTCCGGAGACGGCCATGACCGGTCCCGAGACGGTCGCGCCACGTTCCACGAGCACCTCGTCGACGCGTCGCGGCAGGCTGGAGAGGAAGAGCACCTCGCTCGCCGGCAGCGCGGTCAGCGTCTCCGTGCGGGCCTCGCCCAGGGCCTTCCTGGCGTCGTCGAGCTGACGCTGCGCGTTCGTGACCGCAGCCGTCTGTGCCGCGACGTCCTTCGGCTTGTCGAGCGCGGCCCGCTCCGCGCGCGCGAGCGTGAGCGCGTCCTGGGCACCCGCGACGTCCCCGGGCTCGGGCGCGGTCCCGGGCTCGGCCGCGGGGTCCGGCGTGCCGGCCTGCGCGGCGGCCAGGTTCCGTTCGGCCTCCCGCACGGCGTTGTCCGCCGTCAGCTTCTCGACCTCGGTCGCGCCCCCCTTCGAGGACGAGAGCTCCGCGCGGGCCGAGGTGAGCGCCTCCTCGGCGTCCCTGACCCCGCGGGCCGCCGACTCCACGCCGTCCTTGGCGTCGTCGCCGCTCGTCGGCGACGGGTACCCGACGTTGGCGTAGAGCTTGTCGACGGCGGTCGCCGTCGCGGCGTCGTAGATGTCGCTGGCGCCGTTGCCCGGGTTGATCCCGACGGCGGTGAGCGCTGCCTTGAGCTGGGCGACGTCCGGCCCGGAGACCCCGACCCGCAGGGTCCGGTACGCAGGGAGGTCGCCGGGGAGGACGATGACCGGACGCCCCGAGACCTCCAGCGCGACCGAGGTCTGCCCGAGCTCGGCCCCGAGCTCGGGGACCTGCCCGGTCACGACCGCGGGGCCGCCGAGGTCGGCGGTCTCGACCTTCACCTGGACGGCGTCGTCGTACTTGACGTCCCCGCGCAGCGTCACGTCGTTCGCGATGACCTTCTTCTCGACGGGGACGGTGATGAGCCCGGCCGCGGGCGCCTTCGCGTCGGCGGCGGCCTGGGCGGGCGAGACGACCAGGCGGCTCACGACGATGCCCGCCAGGAGGCTCAGCACGGCGACCCCCGCGACGAGCCAGATGAGGCGGTGGCCCCGCAGCCCGGCCCCGGGCGTCGGTGCGGTTGTGCCCGCGTCGCCCGTCTGCGCGCCTTCGACGTCGGTCACCGGTGCGCCGGTGGCGCGGTCCCCGCGGGAGCGAGAGAGCTTCACTTCTCGAGCTCCTTGTACGCGGCGGCCACGCGGTCCAGGAGGTCCTTGTTCTCGTCGACGAACGTCTTCTCGAGCTCGAACTGGACCGTGCGGTGGACGTCCTGGTAGTTGACCTTCTCCTGGCAGGCATGGTCGGCCACGGCCGTGCTCTTCTCCTCCTCCTGGAGCGCGGTGAGCTCGTCCTCGCCGGGGCCTTCGCCGGTCTCGTTGTCGTACAGCGCGTTGGACGCCTCCATGAAGTAGTCCATGGCCGCCTGCGGGGTGGCGTGGTCGAATCCGGCCTCTGCCATGCAGTCGGACCACTTCGCGGCGACCTCGGTCAGCTTCGGCGACTTCTCGACGTCCTCGTAGAGCGCGGTGACGGCGTCGTTGAACGCGGTCATCTCCTCGGACTCCCAGAGCTCCTGCTCGCCACCGCTCGCCTCGTCCTGGGCGATGCCCTGACAGCCCATCTCTTCCGGGGTGAACTGCGGCATCTCGCCGTTCTCGTCGGGCTCGGCCGAGCTCATGGCACCGTAGAGGGCCTCGTAGTAGGCGTTCATCTCGGTCTCGGACATCGACTCCAGGTACGCCTGGTTGGGGTCGACGTACGAGTCCATCTCGGCCTGCTGCTCCTCCGTCGGCTCCTGGTAGATGGTCATGCCGTAGCCGTACTCGGCGGCGTACTTCTCCGGGTCGTGCTCGTCCTCGTCGAAGGTGACCATGCCGGCGCTGCGGTCGACCGGGATGTACTCGAAGCCCTGCTCGACCATGCAGGCGGCCGTGAGCTCCTCGGTCTTGCGGTTCTGCTCCTCCCACTTCTTCTGCTGCGCCTCCGAGTCGAGGTCGCCGCTGATGGACTCGTAGAACGCGGTCAGCGGGCTGTCCTCGTCGGCGGAGGGAGCGTCGGTGCCGCCCCCGCAGGCGGTGAGCAGGAGCATCCCGGTGAGGCTCAGTGCCGTGATCGCGGCGGGCCGTGTCGAGGGTCGACGCATGGTGCTTTCCTTCGTTCGGTGGGGAGGGGTGGACTGACGCGCGAGGAGCGGCGAGCCCGGAGGCGGCCCGTCGGACGCGCTCAAGGGGTGGAGGTCCGTCCCGAGACCTTCTCGAGCTGGGTGACCGCCTGCTCGACGCGCTCGTGCTTCCACGCAAGGAGGTCCGTCTCGCGGTCCAGGGGCGCGCTCTGGACGGTCGAGAAGTCGGTGTCGCACCCGGAGACGCCCGACTGCGGTACGTCGTCGGGGTGGCTGAAGCCGACGATCCCGGTGCCGGACATGCCGTCGGGCCGCTGCTCGTGGGCGGTCGTGAGCGGGGGCCCGATCCCGACCTCGATCGGCGCCACGGAGGTCTGCGAGGCCCTCGCGGGCGCTCGACGGGCGCACCCAGGCCCGAACGGTCGGGTGGATGACGGTAGGTTCATGCGGTGTCCCCCCTAGGACAATCGTGTCGACACTGCGCGCGGTCTCACCCGCGGTGTTTCGTCGGGCTCCTGGGTGGACGTGCGCAGCGGTGCGGCACGCCCTCCCAGGAGCGTCGGATCAGTACCGGATGGCGTCGATCACCTTGACCCGGACCGCCACGAGCGCGGGGATCAGACCGGCGAGGGCGCCCACGCTGACCGCCGCGACCATGCCGGTCACAGCGGCGGAGACCGGGAAGCCCGGCCGGTCCTGGACGCGCGAGCCCATCATGGTGTCGAGCGGGACGTTGTGCAGGATCACGATCGCGAGCGAGACCCCGACGACGCCCGCCACGACGGTCGCGACGACGCTCTCCATGAGCACCGAGAAGAAGACCCGCCCGGAGGACGCCCCGAAGCTGCGGCGGATGCCGATCTCCCGGATCCGGTAGCGCACCGTGACGAGCGCGATGTTGACCAGGCCGAGGCCACCCAGCAGGAGCGCGACCGCGCTCACGCCCAGGATGACCCACTTGGTCGCCCCGTCGATCATGTTCATGTCCGGGCTGTCCATGCGGGACACGTCGACCTGCGCCCCGGCGATGGCACCGGACAGGTCACGGCGGACCGCCTCGGTGAGCGCGTCGACCGTGTCGGTCGGGACCCAGAGCTCGAGCGACGGAGGGCCCGCGTTCATGAGCGACTCGGGGGTGCTCCATCGCAGCTTGGACTCGACGAGCATGTACGCAGCCGGCGGCTCGTCCGGCCAGGTGTTGGCGTAGGAGCCGATGACCGTGGCCTCGACCGGGTTCTCGCCGCCGATCGTGATCGTCGGATGGTCCTCGATACGCTGGCCGAGCGCGTCGAGGAACGCCTGGTTGACGACGAGCGCGGGGGAGAGGTTGTCGGCGTCGCTCTCGGTGAACCACCGGCCGCCGTCCACTACGAAGCGGTGCATGGTGGCCCAGTCGGCACTGACCGCGTTCGTCTGCGTCGGCATGGTCCCGCCGGGGAACCGGAAGGTCGTCTCGGACCACATGACCATGGACGAGTACTCGACCTCGTAGCGGGCTGTGATGTCCTCGTAGGCAGCGACGTACTCCTCGACGCCCGGGATCTCCTGTCCCGTCGGGTACGCCGAGACGCTGAGCGTCGCGGGGCGGCCGCTCCAGCGTTCGTTGGCCTCGGCCGACACCTGGCGCAGCATGTCGCCCGCCGCGGTGATGGTGGTGATCGCGCAGACCGCCACGGCCACCCCGATGAGCGCGAGCAGCACCCGGAGCTTGTGGACCCGCAGCTCGTCCCACGCCTCGGCCAGGGCGCCGAAGAAGCCGGTCACGAGGCCACCACCGAGTCGCCGAAGAGCCCGTCCACCCCGGTGCCGGGGCGAGCAGCGGCGGCCGGCTCGGCCGCTGCCGAGGAAGCGGACGCGACCGTGCCCAGCGTGACGGCGACGTGCTCGGCCTGGTGATCCTCGCCGTCGGGCACGTGCTCCACGGGGGAGCCCAGGCCGTCGAGCGAGCCCGCGCTGCGGGCACCGATCGCGATGGGCGTGAGGACGCCCTCGGCGAGCCGGAAGTGACGCTTGGCGCGCGAGGCGACCGCGAGGTCGTGCGTGATGGCGATCAGTGCGGACCCGTTCTCCTGGGCGATCGTGTCGAGCAGGTCCATGACCTCGCCACCCGTGTCGACGTCGAGGGCCCCCGTGGGCTCGTCGGCGAGGATGACGCGAGGCCCGCGGACCAGTGCTCGAGCGATCGCGACGCGCTGCTGCTCGCCGCCCGAGAGCTTCTCCGGCATGGTGTCGAGGCGGTCGCCGAGGCCGACGCGCTCGAGCATCTCCGCCGCGAGGCGCTTGCGGGCCCAGAACTGCTTGCCCTGGGCGTAGAGCAGGGGAGCGGCGACGTTCTCGAGGGCCGTGCGCGCCTGGAGCAGGTTGAACTGCTGGAACACGAAGCCGAAGTCGGCGCCGCGCCGGCGCGCGCGCACCCGCCCCGAGAGCCGACCGATGGGCACGCCGTCGAGCAGGAAGTCGCCCGCCGTGGGGGTGTCGAGCAGCCCCAGGATGTTGAGCAGCGTGGACTTGCCGGTCCCGGACCGGCCGACGATCGAGACGTGCTCGCCCGCGTCGACCGTGAGGTCGATCCCGCGCAGGATCTCCAGGATCCGGTCGTCGGGCAGGCGGACCGACCGGGTCACGCCGTGCAGCTCGAGCAGGCTCATCCGACCGAGCCCCCGTACATCATCATGCCCTCGTCGACCGGGGCGACGTCCTGGCCGGGTACGAACTGCAGCACGAGGTCGCCCTCGGCGAGGCCCTCGACGATCTGCACCTGGGAGCCGTCGGTGATGCCGAGCTTCACGGCCGTCTCGACGGGCTCGCCGCCCTCCTCGCCCGCGAGCCAGACGTTGCCCGTCTCGACCGAGCCCTGGACCGCGGTGATGGGGACGAGCAGCGCGTCCTCCGCAGAACCTGCGGTGACCTCGAGCTTGGCCGCGAGCCCCGCGAAGACCGTCACGTCCCCGGGGACGGCGCACGTGATCGACGCGGACGGTGTCGCACCGGGCTCGGCGCCCGTCGGGTCCGCACCCTCCGCGGGTGCCGCGGCGGCCGTCCCCATGCGCAGACCGGTGCATGTGAAGGGCGCAGGTCCGCCGGTGACCGTGACCGTCGCCTCGGTGGGGATCGTGAGGAGGCGGAACTGCTGCTCGGGGAGCATCGAGGCGGACACGGACAGCGTGCCGGGGGAGATCGTCGCGAACGTGTCGCCGACCGCGACCTCCTGGTCCTTGATCGCGCTGAACGTCGCGACCGTCCCGGCCGTCGTGGCCTTCATGGTGGTCTTGGTGACCTTGGGCTTGCGCTCGGTCACCTTCTCCTCGCCCGTCTCCTTGTTCGTGGTGACGAGCGGCTCCTGCGGCGTCTCGAGGGTGACCTCGAGCAGCGGGGCGCCGACCGCGACGACGTCGCCGACCTTGGCGTGCACCGCCGTGACCTTGCCGAGCTGCGTGACCTTCTCCGCGCTCGCAGGGTCCGCGACGACCTGGCCCGTGAGGGTCACGGTGTTGGTGATGGGCCCCTTGGCCACGGCCACCTGCGGCAACGTCACCACTGCTGAGGGGGACTCGGTGTCGCCCTCGGCCTGCGGGGCGGACTTGAAGGCGATCACGACGAGGGTGACGGCGATCACCGCCCAGATCACGATGCGAAGGGCTGGGAAGATGATCCGGCGGGTGACGCCCACGGCAGGTCTCCAGGTGAATCCGATGAGCAGGAAGCTCAAGGTCTTGGCATGCTCCGGGAAGCCTAGGGGGGCCGGTTCGGCCCGCGTATCCACCTCAGGTATGAGATGTCTGCGCAGAAGATCACGATCAGGTGTGGTTCCTGCCGTGATGCGTTGTCGATGCCCCCCTGGGCGACCGGCACTGGTCGTGCTTCTGACGAACGATGAGCGCACACTACACCCGGGACGGGTGTGCCAGGTTCACCCGACGGGACCTCCGGGCTCGCCGCCGGGCACGGTCGGGCTCGGGGGCCGGCCGTGCCGGGGCTCCGTCACCGGACGCGACGAGGGCCCGCCCTTCCGG